>NZ_JAWRVK010000027.1:0-59653 GCF_036663575.1 Halalkalibacter flavus | reverse complement strand
GGTCGTTAAGCTCTTCAGCGCCGATGGTAGTTGGGGGCTTCCCCCTGTGAGAGTAGGACGTTGCCAGGCACCCTAAAAGCATTCCGTTGAGGAATGCTTTTTTTCTGTGCATAAATAGTAGAGGGCGCTGAAGAGCTCTGTTCCGGAGGAACAGCGTCTTCCTCGAATGAGCCGATGGTTACTACGTGGGTAAACTTCTTGAAACAGCTTCATGTCCCCCTGTGAGACGAACTCTTTCTCTTCGTAACACAACGTGAATTACTTCTAAGAACAACTCCATGAATAATCACCCCCGTAGAAGAGAAAGGGTGAGCCAGGACGTTGCCAGGTGGGCACGCTCCGCATGAATAGGAGAGACGGACAACGCAGCATAATAGTAGTGCGCCAGGAACAGCAGCTCAACAGATTGGCAAAAATAATGGTTTCGACAGAAAAAACAATAGGTCCGACAGTAAATTGCCGACTTTGGACAGTAAATTCCCCTCTTTCGACAGAAAACCGCTCAACTTGGACAGAAAGACTATATACACCTCAAATATAAGGTAGTACTACGCATGAGACCAACAATATAGCTCCAAAACTACTCTATACAATAAAAAAAGCCGCTCAAAAAGCGGCAATTAATGCTCTAAACTTGTAAAAAGACAAACTCCATCTAGTTTGCATTACGAGGAGGCTTGTTAGTAGGATGAATTGCTTTTTCCAATTCTTCTTGTGCAATTACATTATCCACTGAATTACTATTTGGTTTGCCTTTTTGACTGTACCCTTTTTCGCGTTTCTGGCTCATCTTTATACCCCCATTTAATTAGATTCTTTGTTAAGATGAGTTATTATAGTGAACCTTATTCATATATGGCTCAAAACAAAAAAAGTTATGATGCTTCTTATAAAATCCAATAATTCACACTAAATAATTCCAAATATCCATAAAAACAAACATAACCAATAAATATTAAGTAGGATAGGCACAAATCTACAAAGGAAAGAATAGATTAAAAGAAAAGAGATGTATGAAGTCTTATTGCATAGCCGATACTGATGTCAGGGGTGATGAATATGCCGAAGACGAAAACAATGAAAGTGCGGCTAGGGGATTGTTGTATGGTTTGCAACAAAAGAAAAACTGAAGGATTGCAAGTACTAAACACATTTATGTGTGAATCATGTGAAACAGAGCTATTACAATTAAATGAACAAGATGACATGTATGAAACATATGTAAAACAAATGAGGAATTTATCTACTAATTTTATAGGATAAGAGAGCAAGCCTTTTATTGAAAGGCTTGCTTTTATTTATATAAGTGCAATGAGTGTTTTCTTAACAAGGATTAAAAAGTACAGTATCATACTAAGTGAGAATATTTGTAGATAGGAGATTTTTGACGTTGACTCGTAATCATATTCCTTTAATAAAAGCTATACAAAACCATAAGAAGGTCGGTCCAATTTCTTTTCATGTACCAGGTCATAAGAATGGACTATTTTTCCATGACTCTATCCATGAGGACTTTAGAGAGGCTCTAAAATATGATGTGACGGAATTAGCTGGACTAGATGATTTGCATGCACCAAGTGGGGCTATACGTGAAGCACAAGAAGAGACTGCTCGGTTCTATAAAGCAAAGGAGACATTTTTCCTCGTAGGGGGATCGACGGTTGGGAACTTAGCAATGATTTATGGATCATTTAAACGAGGGGATCAGGTGTTTGTTCAGCGTAATAGCCACAAATCTGTTTTCCATGCAGTACAAATTGCAGGCTTGCTTCCTATTTTGTTAACACCAGAGTTTGATCATGATTCGAGTCACGCTATTGGGGTAACGGCTGAAACGCTAGCTGAAGCGGTACGTCAGTATCCAGATGCTAAGGGTGTTATCTTAACTTATCCAAATTACTATGGAATTAGCATAGATTTACAAGAAACCATTACAACTGCAAAGAAGTACGATTTACTTGTATTAGTAGACGAGGCACATGCTTCCCACTATTGTTTAGGGGCGCCTTTTCCTCTATCAACTTTACAACAGGGAGCTGATGTCGTTGTTCAATCTGCACATAAAATGCTGCCTGCATTAACGATGAGCTCATTTCTTCATATAAATGAAAAACAATCTGATGCTTTTAGGCATAAGATAAAGGAAGCACTGACTATGTTCCAATCAAGTAGTCCTTCTTATTTGCTAATGGCGTCATTGGATGGAGCAAGAGCCTATATAGAAAGTCTCTCGAAAACAGAAATTGCTACAATTTTAGCAGGAGTTGAAGCGGTAAAAAAAGAATTATCTAACATTAAGCAAATAAAGGTTGTTAATTGGAATGACAACTATCATTGTGATCCATTAAAAGTTACAATAAAGACAACAACCAACTTAACAGGATTTGAGCTTCGAGATATTTTTATAGAACACAATCTTTACCCTGAACTTGCAGACGAAAAACATGTATTGCTTGTTTTTGGATTAGGTACAATCGAAGTTCCTAGCCACTCACTTCAAGCAATTCATCATTCATTAGAAGCTTATGATGTTGTAGAGGAGAGACGTAGTAACCCACTTCTTAACCTGAAGATCGGGGTGCAAAAACTCGAACTTCATTCAGATGAAGTACGCCTTACAATGAAGAAGAGAGTACCACTAGAAGAGGCTGTCGGGTGCATAGCGGCTGAAGCCGTTATACCTTACCCACCTGGTATTCCATTAGTGTTACCGGGCGAGCGAATGACTGAACAAGTGATCGATGAAATAAAGAAATTGCGAAACGTAGGGGCTACGTTTCAAGTTGAACAGGATTTGAAAGATGTTTTGGTAGTTGATGTGGAGGATGACAATGAGTAAAGGTTTTTTTGTAACAGTAGAAGGTGGAGAAGGGGCAGGGAAGACAACTGTCTTAGATCGAATAGAAGCAGAGCTAGTAAGTAAAGGATTCGATGTCATACGTACTCGTGAACCAGGAGGCATTCGGATTTCTGAACAAATTAGAACAGTTATATTAGATGTCACACATACAGAAATGGATAGTCGAACGGAAGCGCTACTATATGCAGCCGCTAGAAGACAGCATCTTGTTGAAAAAGTCATACCTGCCCTACAACAAGGGAGTATTGTCCTTTGTGACAGGTTTCTTGATAGTAGTCTTGCTTATCAAGGATATGCAAGAGGGATTGGGTTCGATGAAGTAAAAGCGATCAATGAATTCGCAATTGAAGGCTATTTGCCTGATTTAACATTATTTTTCGATGTTGACCCGCAAATTGGCTTATCTCGTATTCAAAGTGATGAAGATCGTGAAGTAAATCGACTCGACCAAGAAAAAATGGAGTTTCATGAACGTGTTAGGGAAGGGTACCAAAAAGTGATTGAGGTCTATCCTGAGAGAATTAAGGTTATTAATGCAAATCAGGACGTTGAGACTGTGTATAAAGAAGCAATCAACGAGATCAATCACTTTGTAGGTCGCATACTTTAGTAATAAAGGAGCTGTCTAAAGATGAAACTAATTATGGCTGTAATCCAAGATAAAGATAGTAATAGATTGTCTGATGCATTAGTAAAAGCTGACTACCGTGCAACGAAGCTTGCTAGCACAGGAGGCTTCCTAAAAGCAGGGAACACGACGTTTCTCATTGGTACAGAAGATGAAAATATTGAAGACGTTATGTCAATCATAAAAGAAAATTGTAAAAGTCGAGATCAACTTGTTGCACCTATTTCTCCAATGGGTGGAAATGCTGATTCCTATGTACCTTACCCAGTTGAAGTGCAAGTAGGTGGAGCAACAGTCTTTGTCTTGCCGGTTGAGCAATTTGAGCAATTTTAAAGGTGTTGAAACAGATGAAAACATGGAATCATTTAAAAGAAATACAACCGAGAATCATAGATTTACTAATTAAAACGTTACAAAAGGACCGTCTTGCTCATGCATACCTATTTGAAGGAAGCAAAGGAACCGGTAAGCGTGTAGTAGCTCTTCATTTAGCGAAGAGCTTCTTTTGTGAGAATAGAGACGAGGAGAATCCTTGTTTACAATGTCTGAATTGTAGAAGGATTGAACATGGCAACCATCCAGATGTACATTTCATTGAACCGGATGGTCTATCAATTAAAAAGCATCAAGTAGAGCATTTGCAAAAAGAGTTTTCATACCGAGGTGTGGAATCAGCTAAGAAAGTTTATATCGTTGAACATGCTGATTTAATGACGGTTGGAGCAGCAAATAGTATATTAAAATTTTTAGAGGAACCAGCAACAGAGACATTAGCAATTCTTTTAACAGAACAAGGCAGTAAGGTGCTGCCAACGATTCATTCTCGTAGTCAGCATATGACGTTTGCTCCTTTATCAAGAGATACTTTTTTGGACAAGCTCGTTCAGAATGGAAATTCTAACACAATTTCCAGTTTATTGGCTAGTTTAACAACAAGTTATCATGAGGCGAAGCAGTTATTAGAAGGAGATTGGATTGCACAAGCACGAACCGTAGTGATACAATTGATGGAGGAGCTCTCTACTAGACCGACTCAAGTTCTTTTTACATTACAAGAAAAGTGGTTACCACTTTTTAAAGAAAAATCACAGTTAGACATTGGATTAGATATGATTCTCTTATGGCTTCGTGATCTCATGTTTACAAAGGTCGGCAAGGTTGACTCTTTAAGTTATACTGATCAAATTGATCTATTACAACAGCAAGCCCTATCTAGCTCGCAGGATACAATTAGTCAAAAGATGTCTGCGGTTCTTCTTGCAAAAAGGCAGCTTGTTGCTAATGTTAATCCTCAACTTATGATGGAAAAGCTGTTGCTTAATATACAGGAGGGATAGAAGATTGCATCAAGTTGTAGGTGTGCGCTTTAAGAAAGCGGGCAAAATCTATTATTTCTCCCCTGGTTCATTTCAGCTGGAGAAGGGAGAAACTGTCATCGTCGAAACGTCTAGAGGCGTTGAATTTGGCCGAGTTGTCATTGGCACAAAGATAGTCGGTGAGAACGATGTTGTTCTTCCATTAAAGCAAGTAATCCGGATTGCGACTGAGAAAGATAAGTTAGTCGTTCAGGAAAATGTCGAACAAGCTAAGAAAGCGTTCGAGGTATGTACAGAGAAAATTATTGAACATAAGCTAGATATGAAGCTAGTAGATGTTGAATATACATTCGATCGGAATAAAGTATTATTTTATTTTACCGCTGATGGTCGGATCGATTTTAGAGAGTTAGTGAAAGATTTAGCTGCTGTATTTCGTACAAGGATTGAGCTTCGTCAAATTGGTGTGCGGGATGAAGCAAAAATGTTAGGTGGGATTGGTCCATGTGGTCGAGTTCTTTGCTGCTCATCGTTTTTAGGTGATTTTGAGCCGGTTTCTATTAAGATGGCCAAAGACCAAAGTCTATCACTAAACCCAGCTAAGATATCAGGCTTGTGCGGCAGGTTAATGTGTTGTCTCAAATATGAGAACGACATGTATGAGTCAGCGAAGCAAGAATTGCCTGATGTTGGGAAGAGGGTTAGAACACCTGAAGGAAGAGGAAGAGTGATTGGCTTAAACTTATTGGAAAAAGTCATTCAAGTTGAATTAGTTGAAGGTGAGCGAATAGTCGAGTTTACAATGGACGAACTAATGAGCAAGGAAAGCGTGCCGACTGAAGCCACAGAATAATGAGGTGGGAGCATCGTGGACAAAAAAGCAATTTTTACACAGGTGAGCCAACTAGAAGAACGGCTAGGTGAATTGCATCATGAGTTACGAGGGTTGAAGGAACAGTTGGCCTACTTAATCGAAGAGAATCATTATCTTCATATTGAAAATGAAAACCTTAGAGACCGTCTTGAAGCGCAAGAAGAAGTGCAAGAGGAAGGAAAGAACGATAAGACTAGTACAAAAAAGCCCTTTGTAGGTGAAGGGTACGATAACTTAGCGAGGCTCTATCAGGAAGGATTCCATGTTTGTAATACACACTATGGAAGTATTCGATCAGATGGAGACGACTGCTTATTCTGTTTATCATTTTTACACCAAAAGTAAAACATCAATCAAATAGATTAATTAAGGGGGACAGATCTTGCGTTATCGTTAGGTCTGTCTTTTTAGCCTATTAAAGGAGTGCACAAAAAGCGTGAAATTATTTGATGGAGAACGTTTAGACTATATAGCAGGAACCGACTTAAAAGTTCTTCAGAGTCCAAATGTTTTCTCATTTTCAATCGATGCCATTCTGTTAGGGCGGTTTGTACAAGTACCAATTCAAAAAGGGAATATATTAGATTTATGTACAGGTAATGGAGTCATACCTACCTTACTAACAACTAGGTCAAAAGCGAATATTATTGGAGTAGAGATTCAGAACAAACTAGTTGATATGGCGAGGCGAACAAGTGAACTAAATGAATTACATAATCAAATTCAATTTGTCGAATCAGATCTTAATCATATTCCAAGTGAACTGAAGCGAGGATTCTTTGATGTCGTTACATGTAACCCTCCTTATTTTGAAACTGTCACAGAGCATGAAATAAACCGCAATGAACATTTTGCAATAGCGAGACATGAAATTTATTGCACATTAGAAGACGTGGTCCGTGTTAGTAGTCAATATGTGAAGCAAAAAGGAAAAATGGCGTTAGTACACAGGCCTGAAAGATTAACCGACATTATTCATCATATGCGTACGTATCGTATTGAGCCAAAACGAATTCAATTTGTTCACCCTAAAGCGAATAAGGACGCTAATATGGTGCTTGTTGAAGGAATTAAAGATGGAAAAGCAGGTGTTACTTGTCTTCCACCGATTGTCGTTTACAATGAACAGGGGACATATACAGAACAATTTAGATCAATTTATGAAGGAAAATGAGCGAGGAAGGGATTATCATGAACCAACAAACGAGTTACAGTGATGGGGTGGAAGGAACGCTTTATTTAATTCCGACACCAATAGGGAATCTTGAGGACATGACATTTCGTGCTGTTCGAATGCTTAAAGAAGTCGATGTAGTTGCAGCAGAAGATACGAGACAAACCCGAAAACTGTTTAATCATTTTGAGATTGAAACATCGCTTGTCAGTTACCATGAGCATAACAAGAAAAAAGCTGGCGAGTCATTAATTGATCAAATGAAGGCAGGAAAACAAGTTGCTCTTGTCAGTGATGCGGGAATGCCCGCCATTTCTGATCCTGGTCAAGACCTTGTTCAGGAGGCATTAAAGGAAGGGATGAAAGTGATCTCTTTACCTGGAGCAAATGCAGCAGTAACAAGCTTAGTTGCTTCAGGCTTATCAACAGAACGATTTGAGTTCGTGGGATTTCTCCCACGACAAAACAAGCAGCGTCAAGCAATGCTCGAACAATTAAAAGGCAACCAGACTACGCTGATTTTTTATGAATCACCTCATCGTTTAAAAGAAGCATTAGAGGCGATGTTCAAAGTGTTTGGCAATCGTCAAATTAGCATTAGTCGTGAGCTCACTAAAAAATTTGAAGAGTATCAAAGAGGAACATTAGAAGAAGCAATAGAGTGGTGTGAAACAGGTACGGTTAAAGGAGAGTTTTGCCTTGTCGTAGAAGGAAGCAGTGAAAAGGAAGAAGAGGACAGTTGGTGGGACTCCTTAACAATCCTCCAACATACCAACCACTACATCGAACTTGGCATGCCATCAAAAGAAGCAATCAAACAAGTAGCCCGCGAACGAAATATACAAAAAAGAATTGTATATGCTGAGTACCATAGCTAACAAGAAAAGGGCGATCTTCCCTTTTCTTGTTAGCGAAGCGATGAGCGGAGCCGCCGTAATGTTTTAAGCCTAAAGGAGTGGGTTTCTCCTTTAGGCGCACGGCGAGAGGAGCCATCGCAACATGTTCGCACACGTAAAAAGAAAAAGGCCAGAGGATTCGCTATTTCTGTATAGCAAGAATGAGCGGAGCGGCCGTAATGTTTTAAGCCTAAAGGAGTGGGTTTCTCCTTTAGGCGCACGGCGAGAGGAGCCATCGCAACATGTTCGCACACGTAAAAAGAAAAAGGCCAGAGGATTCGCTATTTCTGTATAGCAAGAATGAGCGGAGCGGCCGTAATGTTTTCTAAACGGGGCAAATTGAACAGCAAAAAGGGTGGCTCACCGAGAACATACCAACAATATCAGGGATTGTGGTAGAACTAGGAGTAGCCACCCTTTTTAACAAGGAGTTAAGCTTGAGTAGAACGAGATACGTACTCTTGAAGCTCTTTAATAATTTCTTTTGCACCTTGTGGGCTTAGAATGATCTTGCCATTAGCAATCGAAAGATTCTCATCAGAAACTTCACCTGTCACTTGGCAAGTCATATTCGGTTTGTATTTTTTTAAGATGATGCGATCATTATCAACATAAATTTCTAATGCATCTTTTTCAGCAATGTCTAATGTGCGACGTAGCTCGATTGGAATAACTACACGGCCTAATTCATCAACCTTACGAACAATTCCAGTAGATTTCATTGAATAAGTCTCCTCTCAGACTAAAAAGTAATTTATTTTTTGGCGTCAATATTCGACAATTTTCTATCTGACTTTAGAGTACCAGTGTTTCCAAATCAAGTCAATTACTTTTTTATGTTAATTTAATATTAAAACAATTCTTTCTCAAAGTGGAAACCGTTGATAAAATAGTACTTTTAGTGCGAGGTGATTACAGTATATGTTAGAAATTAACCATGGTCTTGTAGAAAAACTAAAAAAGATGAATCAAAATTTGTTAACTATTTACCAAAAAACACCTACAGATAATTTAATTATTCGACAAAAACTTCAGTTGTCCAATGCAGAAATTCGACATATTCCTCGTTTTTCGACAAAGGCTTTGTCGGATTGGTTGAAAGGAAGAGAGTTAGCTGCTGTTGATGGCTCTGTTAATCAAACAAAAGGCGAGGCTCCACATATCCTCTACTTGTTTCAAGCGTTAGCGAAAACAACAAAAGGGTATCAGTGCCAAGCTACAGATATTTATTCGCCTTTGCTGCATAGTAAAGTCGAAGAAGACGAAAGCACCCCGGCTAATTACCGTTCACATTTATTAGCTAAATTAGAATTAGAAGTAGCGATACAATTATTAGAAGAAAGACCATTAGCTATTTTGCTTATGGATGGGGCCTTGTATCATTATCGGATTGATGCTCCAGATGAATGGGAAATGCTACGTAAAAAAGCCATAGAGAAGGATGTGTTACTAGTTGGCGTTTCTGAAGAGATAACGACAGAAAATTTAGTAAAACTAGAACCATTTTTACCGTTTGAAAAACAGCCCCATACATATGATCGGGATTTGTTGTTTGGTGTACTTGAGCAGGAGGAGATGGTCTTTGTAGAAAAGATTCAAAGTAAAGCGGGGTTGCAATCGGTCTGGATGAGGTTAACATCGGACCCTGCGATTACAGGCTTTGATGTGTTAGAGGAACAAGCTTCTTATAAAGATGAGATTGCGAGTCTATTATTAACTCTCACACCTCGCGATGGGCGGGGGGTTCCTCTTTGGCTAGACCATATTGATCGAGAGGTAAGAGTGACGGATAAGCTAGTCGAAGCACTTGTAGAACAATATATAGATACTGATATTAGGAAGAAGTTTTTTGAGAAAAAACGAGTTTCTAGACCGTATTAAGTGTGAGTTAGGGAAGAAGGAGGAAAAGTAAATGCAAATTGTAGGTGTTACAACGCAGCATGAAGTGTATGTTGCCTCAAAAACGCATAAATTTCGAATGAATGAGATGCTAGTTATCGAAGATGCTTCCCTTTATCAGCCAAAAGGCGAAGTTGTCGAAACATTTTCATACAATCGCTATATTCCTATGGGATTTGATAAAGGCATTGCTGATGAGCAAGTATTAAAGACACTTGAACATATTGGCTATGATATCGGGGCAGATGATATTCACTTAGCAAAAGTTCGATTATTTGAAGAGGCCATTCAACCAATTCAAACAGGAGCTAGTGTCCGCCATCCCCACTTTGATGAAATATCTGATTTACTAGTAAAGACAGCGCCAGAGGACGGACTTGTTTTAGGGGAGGTGAAATCGACTGATTTTATTGATTCTACATTGCCTGATTCGTTAAAAGGACTGTTGCATATCCACGACCATAATGGTTTGCGTGAGCAAAACGGCGTTCCTTTTGTTTTTGATATAAGAGCAATGCAGCAATATCCGCATATTGGTGTGTTTGGTGGATCTGGTTCAGGAAAATCATTTGGCCTTAGAGTTATGCTTGAAGAGTTAATGAAATTACAAATTCCAACTCTAGTCTTCGATCCTCATTTTGAGATGAATTTTGCAACGGAAGCGTTAGATACAAACGGGGCTATTTCTTATCAAGAGCGTTACACAGTAGTCCAGATAGGGCAAGATGTCGGAGTTGATTTTTCAGCACTTTCAACTAGAGATGTTGAACGGCTATTATCTGCTGCTGGATCGTTAACAGAATCTATGGTTAATGTGATTCAATCTGTTCATAAAAGAAAAGATAGCTATCAGTCTTTTAGCGACCGAATCGCTAATTTAGCGGAGGCGTTAGAACTAGGAAAGCATAAGATTGAAGGAATGCTTAACGATGGGGGAATGACTAGAGATGAGTTAACTCGCTTTTCAACATTCCGGAAATTGCTTGATCAATATGGAAGCCTTCCTTTAGCCTCAGTAAAAGGAATTTCATGGCGCGTCAACCGACTGTATCAAGCTGGTTTGTTCCAGCAAAATATCAGAGCGATTGAGCAAGGAATTCATGCCGGGAAGCTTGTTGTGATTCAAGGGCCCGTATGGTTGTTGCAGGTATTTTCCAGTTACGTCATTGGCGCATTGTACGGGAAACGACGGGCGTTTCGTGACGCCAAGCTTCAACAAAAGCAAGGGGAGTTTTTCCCACCGTTTGTTGTTGTTACAGATGAAGCGCATAATTTTGCACCAAAGGGTTATGACGCACCAGCGAAATCAGTCTTAAAAGAGATTGCGCAAGAAGGGCGGAAGTATGGTGTTTTTCTAATCTTTGCTACGCAGCGCCCGACCTTGCTTGATGAGACGATTACGGCTCAGCTAAATTCTAAGTTTGTGTTCAGGACGGTGCGCGGAACAGATATTCAAACGATTAAAGAAGAAACGGATTTAACGCATGATGAAGGAAAACGTCTCCCTTATTTACGCTCAGGAGATGTGTTTGTCTCATCAGCAATTATGGGACGGACCATGGCCATTCGAATTCGTATGGCACACTCTGCTAGTCCACACACATTAAATCCGTTTGATGAACTGAAAAAAATGAAAGAACAAGACTCGGAACAATTGGTAAAAGCCCTTGATTCTTATTTTCCATTAGCTGAGATGAATATTATGACTCACTTAACAAAACTAAACCAAGAAGCGGAGAAAAACTGGGATGTCCAAACGTGGAAACAGGAGCTAGATCGTCTGAGTAGTAAAGGGGTTATTAAAAAAGAGAAAACTCCTTTTGCGACAATGTATAACCGCTCTTGACGAGATACATTGAATTAGGTATATTTTGGTTAGAATTTTGACATGATACATATGTATGCTAAAACATGTCTTGAAAAATGGTTTTTCGATATATGATGTCCAATGAAGGGATGAGTACAAATAGAGATCTATAGGTAGCAATGCTATGCAGAGAGCCGGGGGAGCTGGAAACCGGTATAGATTCTAGTTGGAAGATGGTCCTGGGAGGAGCTTACTTTCGAGTGTTTGTACATAACATAAGGGAGTAACGTTGCTGGCGTTAACAGAGGAAGTCTTAGACTTCATGAGCCTTCTTATTGTGAAATAAGAAGGGAATTTTGGGTGGTACCACGTGAGATGCTCTCGTCCCGATCGGATGAGGGCTTTTTGTATTGTTTTTTAAAATGAGGAGGAAGTATTGTGACAGATCAAAAAAAGACTTTTTATTTAACAACCCCAATTTATTACCCTAGTGATAAGCTTCATATTGGTCATGCTTACACAACTGTTGCAGGGGATGCAATGGCACGTTACAAGCGTCTTCGCGGCTATG
This sequence comes from Halalkalibacter flavus, assembly GCF_036663575.1. Classification (NCBI taxonomy): domain Bacteria; kingdom Bacillati; phylum Bacillota; class Bacilli; order Caryophanales; family Bacillaceae; genus Halalkalibacter; species Halalkalibacter flavus. The sequence goes on along the minus strand of NZ_JAWRVK010000027.1, from coordinate 47,628 downwards.
ATGTCCGTTTTTTAACTGGTACGGATGAGCATGGTCAAAAAATTGAAACAAAGGCAGCAGAAAAAGGGCAGACGCCTCAGGAATTTACTGATCAAATTGTTGCTGGAATTCAAGAGCTTTGGAAAAAATTAGATGTATCCTATGATGATTTTATTCGTACGACAGAGGAGCGCCACAAAAAGGTTGTGGCACAAATTTTTGAGCGCTTACTTGAAAAAGGTGACATTTATTTAGATGAGTATGAAGGCTGGTATTCAATCCCTGATGAAACGTTTTATACAGAACGCCAGCTAGTCGATCCTGTAAAAAATGAAAACGGAGAAATCATTGGCGGAAAGAGCCCAGACAGTGGTCACCCGGTTGAAAAGGTACGTGAGCAATCGTATTTCTTTAAGATGAGTAATTATGCAGATCGCCTCTTAAAGTTCTATGAAGAGAATCCGACCTTTATTCAACCAGAATCTCGTAAAAATGAAATGATCAATAACTTTATTAAGCCGGGATTAGAAGATTTAGCTGTATCTCGTACTTCGTTTAAATGGGGTGTACAAGTTCCAAGTAACCCAAAACATGTCGTCTATGTATGGATTGACGCATTATCGAATTACATCACAGCTCTTGGCTACGGTAGTGAAGATGAGGAGTTGTATCATAAATATTGGCCAGCTGATGTTCACTTAGTAGGGAAAGAAATTGTCCGTTTCCATACTATTTATTGGCCGATCATGTTAATGGCTCTTGATCTGCCGCTTCCAAAGAAAGTATTTGGTCATGGTTGGCTCTTAATGAAAGACGGCAAGATGTCCAAATCAAAAGGAAATGTAGTTGATCCTGTACCACTTATTGATCGCTATGGTCTTGATGCTCTTCGGTACTATTTGCTACGTGAGGTACCTTTTGGATCAGATGGGGTTTTCACACCAGAAGGGTTTGTGGAGCGAGTAAATTATGATTTAGCAAATGATTTAGGAAACTTACTAAATCGAACAGTTGCTATGATCAACAAATACTTTGACGGCAACATTCCTGACTATGTGAAGGATGCAACACCGTTTGATGCGCCTCTTGTTGAGCTAGTCAAAGCAACAGTGGCAAAAGTAGAAAATGCAATGGAAGAAATGGAGTTTTCGGTAGCTCTAACAGCGATTTGGCAGTTAATTAGCCGTACGAATAAATACATTGATGAAACACAACCTTGGGTGCTTGCCAAAGATGAAGCGAAGAAAGAAGAGTTAGGATCTGTTATGTATCACCTTGCCGAGTCACTTCGTCAAGTGTCGATTATGATTCAGCCATTTATGACGGAAACACCAAAACGAATCTGGAAACAATTAGGCCTCACAAGCGAAGTGGTAGCTTGGAATACACTTGAAACGTTTGCTCAAATTCCGAGTGGTACAACGGTTGAAAAAGGAGACCCTATCTTTCCTCGCCTAGACATGGAAGATGAAGTTGCTCACATTGTTGAAATGATGGGCGGATCTGTGAAAAAAGCCGAGGAAGAGATCGTTCCTGAAGTAGAAGAGAATGAAATCACAATTGATGATTTCACAAAGGTAGAATTACGTGTGGCAGAAGTCATAGAAGCAGAGCCTGTAAAAGGGGCGGATCGCTTATTAAAAATTCAGCTAGATCTTGGCTATGAAAAGCGCCAAGTTGTTTCCGGAATTGCTAAACATTATTCACCGGAAGATTTGGTTGGGAAAAAAGTCATATGCGTAACAAACCTAAAACCGGTTAAACTACGTGGAGAACTATCTCAAGGGATGATTCTAGCTGGTTCAAAAGGGAAGAAACTGCAGCTGGCTACGATAGATGGAAATCTGCCAAACGGGGCACAAGTAAAGTAAGCAATTAGGGGAGGGAGCATCGGATTCTCTCTCCTCTTAACTAATTATCTGAAAGGAAGTATAGACAAAATGTTATTTGATACACATGTTCACTTAAATGCTGACCAATTTGATGAAGACCTGGAAGAGGTTATTTTACGTGCAAAGGAAGCTGGAGTGGAATACATGGTTGTCGTTGGTTTTGACGAAAAAACGATCAACCGTGCATTAGATCTAATTGAAAAGTATGAATTTATATATGCAGCTGTCGGCTGGCATCCGGTAGATGCGATTGATATGACAGATGAACATTTACAATGGTTAGAAGAATTAAGCTCACATCCAAAAGTTGTTGCACTTGGTGAAATGGGTTTGGATTACCATTGGGATAAGTCACCAAAAGAAATTCAGAAAGAAGTGTTTCGTAAGCAAATTCGTTTAGCAAAAAAAGTTCAATTGCCAATTATTATTCATAATCGTGAGGCTGATAAAGATATTGTTAACATTTTGAAAGAAGAGGAAGCAAGTGAAATCGGGGGGATTATGCACTGCTTTGGTGGAAGTGTAGAAATTGCTAAGGAATGTTTGGCCATGAATTTTCATATATCTCTTGGAGGTCCTGTTACATTCAAAAATGCAAAACGCCCGAAACAAGTTGCCAAGGAAATACCTCTTAATCGACTACTCATTGAAACAGACTGTCCATATTTAGCACCACATCCATTTCGTGGGAAAAGAAATGAACCGGCTTATGTGAAACTAGTAGCAGAAGAAATCGCTGAGCTAAAAGAGGTAGAATTTGAACAATTAGCGAAGCAAACAACAGCAAATGCGAAAGAAATTTTTGGCATTTCTTGATAGCGAAAAATCACTTGTTTTGCCGAGGCTTGTCTAAATATAGCTTCATTCGAAATAGTTCTACAAACTTAGGCGGATGCATAGAGTGGACTTGTCGATAAGTTTTTGTTTCTTTTGCTCGCGTTTTCATAGATAATAAAGACAATGCGGCAATTAACAAAAATAGTGAGTTGACAAAAGGAGGTACAGTGTTTATAATTCGGACGTTGAGAAGGAGGAATTCATTGAGATGGAAACAAACAGGAGCCAACTCCTTCCTGCTATAAGTTTTAGGAAAAAGTTGGTCATCTCCGTTATCAGTCTCATACTCTTTGGAGGCGTGATTACTTACGCTGTATACGAGGCGACAAAAGCAACAGTAACAATCTCCTTGGATGGGGAGGAAGTTACAGTGCAGACACATGCATCTACCGTTGCTGAACTGATGAAGGAGCAAGAATGGGAAGTCCAAGAATATGATTTTATAGATCCAGGGTTGGATACAGAGATAAAAGGAAATCTAACAATTACGTGGGATCAAGCCAAGAAAGTCTTTGTAACGATTCAAGGTCATGAAGAACCAGTATGGACGACTGCAGATGATGTGGAACAACTCATACAAGAATTGAATATTGACTTCAAAGAGGAACATGATTTAATTGCGCCAGCATTAAACGAAGAAATAACTGACAGAATGAATCTAATCTATGAATCTGCGTTTCAAGTTGAGCTTACTAGTGACGGCGAGCAACATGAATTATGGACAACTTCGACGACTGTCGCTGACTTTTTAGAGAGAGAAAGTGTTACCTTAGGTGAGCTTGATCGTGTTGAGCCGGGGTTAGATACAAGGCTTGACCGTGAATCAGAAATTCAAGTAATACGTGTAGAAAAAGTCACCGATGTGGTGGAAGAGTCCGTCGCTTTTGGAACAGTGACGAGAAAAGATAACTCATTAAGATCAGGAAAAGAAGAGGTTGTTCAAGCTGGTGAAGAAGGTACTGTCAATAAGCACTATGAAGTCGTGCTTGAAGATGGAAAAGAAGTATCTAGAGAGCTTGTGAAAACTGAGACAGTCAAAGAAAGTACAGACCGCATAGTCGCTGTTGGAACCCAACCTGCCCCTACTGTGTCACGTGGATCAAGCTCAAGCAGTAGCTCGAGTGGATCTGCTCCTAGTGGCGGTCGGACGTTAACCGTTACTGCTACAGCATATACTGCTGGTTGTAGCGGGTGTAGCGGGATTACAGCAACAGGTATTAATCTAAATAATAATCGTAATATGAAAGTAATTGCCGTTGATCCTAGCGTTATTCCTCTAGGCACACGTGTCCATGTTGAGGGATATGGAAATGCAATTGCTGGAGATACTGGCGGTGCAATTAAAGGAAATAAAATCGATGTTCATGTACCAACGAAAAGTGAAGCATTTCGTTGGGGTTCAAGAACGGTAAAAGTCACCATTTTAGATTAAGTGTCAGCCTATCACAGAGTGGTTATCCACTCTGTTTTTCTTATGCTTTAAGAAATGGAAAAGCCTCGCTCGGGCCTATTTTATACCCATTACCTATATTCTTTAAAATACATAAAACTCATGGAACATGCCTGAAAAACCTTGAAATTACTCAAGGAAGCCGCAATAGCTCCATATGTTGCGCTCATTTCTTAGAGGGTCATACCAAAGGGGAAACCGTCTTTTTCAGTGCACTCTGTTAATTCAATCATTTTCCGGCTAAAATAAGATTAGCCTAATTGTTAGGGGTATACTATGAAAATAAAAGAAGTGATTGTCGTTGAAGGGAAAGATGATACGGTAGCTATAAAGAGAGCTGTCGATGCAGATACAATTGAAACAAATGGCTCAGCGATTAACGAAAGTACTCTTGCTCAAATTGCCCTTGCGCAAGAACGGAGAGGAGTAATCGTTTTAACGGACCCTGACTATCCAGGCGAACGAATTCGTCGGATTATTAGTGAACGAATTCCAGATTGTTTGCATGCTTTTTTACCCAAAAAAGAGGCGATATCAAAAAAACAAGATGATCTCGGTGTAGAAAATGCAACTCCAGAAGCGATACGCCAAGCATTGATTCATGCGAAACAAGAGGATGATACAAAACAAGTGGAGTCAAATGTAATTGATTGGCAGGACCTACACGCTGCTGGTTTAATAGCTGGAAGCAATTCGAAAAGAAGGAGAGAACGTCTAGGTGACATTTTGCATATTGGCTATGCCAACGGAAAGCAACTTCATAAACGACTGCAAAAGTTTCGAATTACTGAAGCTGAGTTCAAAGAAGCAATACAGCGTGTGTTTGAGGAGGAACAAAGCGAATGATAAAAGACATAGCAACACCAGCACGTACGAAGGAGATATTAAATAAGTTTGGATTTAGCTTTAAAAAGAGTTTAGGACAAAACTTTCTAATTGATACAAATGTATTAAGAAATATTGTTGATGCAGCAAATATTAGCGAATTAACAGGTGTGATTGAAGTGGGACCAGGAATTGGTGCGCTGACAGAACAATTAGCGAAACGAGCGAAAAAAGTTGTCTCTTTTGAAATTGACCAACGGCTTCTTCCTGTGCTAGACGAAACACTAGCCCCTTACGACAATGTGAAAATTATTCACTCTGATGTTTTGAAGGCAGATATTCATCAAACGATAAAGGAGGAGTTCAAAGATACAAGTGACATTATGGTTGTCGCCAATTTGCCTTATTATGTCACAACTCCGATTTTGATGAAGCTATTAGAAGAGCATTTGCCAATTCGAGGCATTGTTGTCATGATTCAAGCTGAAGTTGCTGATAGAATTGCAGCAAAGCCAGGTACAAAGGAATATGGAGCGTTGTCCATTGCAGCGCAATATTTTGCAGAGGCAGAACGGGTGCTAACTGTACCTGCAACCGTGTTCGTACCACAACCAAGAGTGGATTCTGCTGTATTGCGTTTAACGGTTCGAGAAGAGCCGGCTGTATCGGTTTCTGATGAGCCTTATTTCTTTCAAGTGTTCCACGCGAGCTTTGCCAATCGAAGAAAGACGATTCTTAATAACCTAGTGCACAATTTAGGACCTAAAGAAAGAAAAACGGATATTGAAGAGGCTCTGCATGAAGCAAACATTGACCCTAAGCGTAGAGGAGAGACATTATCGCTTGAGGAGTTTGCCCTTTTAAGTGAAGCTCTTCTGAAAAGATTACCGAGAACTTAGCACACATGCCTCCTTTTCCACATATTTTAAGTGGAGAGGAGGCGTGACAATGAAGCTGAATAAAGGGGATATCGTCGCTCGCCTTTCGTATCAGTGTGATTTGTTGTTTAGGGTAGTAGAAATTTATGCCGACTATGTAGAACTCGCTGGAGAGGATATGCGTCTACTTGCCGATGCCCCGCTAGATGATGTTGTCATAGTTTCGGAAGAAGATCGAACAGCACATGCAAAAAAGGCGAGAGAACTTGAAGAAAATTCATATCGACTTTTCAGGCAAGATGCAAAATTGATGAAGCAACGTGGAGATTACCAAGTCACATCAGGATACAAAAGCGAAACTGCTTATTTTGAATTGCGAGGGCGCGTCCTTCATATTGACGGTGATGCTCTATACCTTCGTAAATGTACAGAGTTATATAATAAATTAGGTGTTCCGGTATATGGAGTCCACCTTCCTGAACGCGAGATGCCTGAACAGATAGGTTCGTTACTAGAAATGGTTAAGCCTGATATTGTAGTTGTAACCGGTCACGATGCGTATTTAAAAACAAAAGGAGATGAACGTGATGTGCGTGCATATCGTAACACAAAGTACTTTGCAGAATGTGTACGGATTGCACGGAAACATTCATGGCACCGTGATGATTTAATTGTTTTCGCTGGTGCTTGTCAATCTCATTTTGAAACACTCATCAAAGCTGGAGCTAATTTTGCTAGTTCACCTGAACGTGTGAATATTCATGCTCTTGATCCTGTTTATATAGCTTCAAAAGTAAGTTTGACTTCGTTTATGGATCGTGTGAGTCTAGCCAATGTACTTCGTAATACAATTAGTGGTGAAAAGGGATTAGGCGGAATTGAGACAAAGGGTGTCATGAGACGCGGCATGCCAATGAAATACGATTGAAAAGGAAGGCCCTTAGATCGGGACCCAGATTGGGTAAGGTCTAAGGGTTTTTTCGTTTTCATAAAAAAGAGATGGTCACTCTTTTTCATAGGCTGTTTTCGCATACCTTATTGTTTTTATGGGTGAAGTGTTCCTCACATGTTCGTTCCATTGCGCTCCAGCCACTCGCACCCGCAAGGAGGTGCCGAGCCTCCTCGTCTGCGCCTGTGGGGTCTCGCCCCTACCTCTTTATCCCGCAGGAGTCGAGTGACTTCCGCTCCATTACACTAAGAGAAAAAACTTTCTTTATAGCAACAATCTTTATAAAAACAGCCTCAACATAAAAATGGGAGAGCGACCGATTGCGATGGCTCCACTCGTCGTGCGCTTTTTGAGAAGATCGCTCAAAAAGCTTAAAACAAAACGCCGGCTCCGCGCATCGCATCGTTTTCACAAAAAAGAGAAGTTCGCTCTTTTTTGTGAAAACTTACATAATTTTTTTTGTTATTGGCATACTAAGGTCGAATTGGTAGTGGGGCTATTTTATTTTTTCGTCAAAATAGATTGACAAAATTCTTGTTCACTTGATATAATTTTAAATTTATTTGACGAAAATTGTAGATTGTGCTATACTACACATACAGTGAGGTGGGGTGTCGTAATGGCAAAAACGTTAATAGACATTAAGCGTGCATTAGATGCTAATGTTGGTAAGAGAATTACAATCAAGGCAAATGGTGGTCGTCGGAAAACGTCGGAGCGTTCTGGTCTTCTTGAGGAAACATACCCTTCTGTGTTCATAGTGAAATTAGATGAACAACAAAATGCATTTGAGCGCGTATCTTACAGTTATGCTGATATTCTTACAGAAACAGTAGAACTTATGCTCTGTGAAGAGGGTATTGATTCAACAGTTCTTAAGGCGTAATTGGGACTAGATATACGATATACAGACAAATATAACCCTCTGAAGGTTCAATTCAGGGGGTTATATTTGTTTTGATTTGAGTACATACTAAGTATGTCGTGTATAAAACGACATTTTCTGATATACAGAAAAGGAGTTGTTGTGACATGAGTAGGCGAAGAAGAATCATGTCTGACCAATTTAAAGAGGAACTTGCGAAGGAACTAGGCTTTTATGACACTGTTCAAAAAGAAGGCTGGGGCGGAATACGTTCAAGGGATGCTGGGAATATGGTCAAAAGGGCAATTGAAATCGCCGAAGAGCAGCTCGTCCTTCAACAAAACAATCGAAATTAATTACATGAAGCCAGAGCGAAAAGCCTGGCTTCTTTAATTATTAATTCTAGAGTGTGACAAAAAGACGGAATTTACAAGTGGAATTTTCTAATTCCTTTTTGTTATGTGATAATATGACTATATTGTAGAAAAAGAGACAACAGGTGGTATGTTGATTAGACAAATGATAAAATAGCCTAAGCAAATGGATATAGAAGGTGACGAGTGTGAGATGTTCAGTGAAAGCACCAGCGAAAATTAATTTGTCGCTTGATGCAATAAGAAAAAGGGAAGATGGATTTCATGAGGTTGAAATGATTATGACGATGGTTGATCTTGCTGATCGGATTGACCTGACTGATAGAGAAGATGGGGTTATTAAAGTGGACGTATCAGAAGGATTTGTCCCTAATGATCATCGGAATTTAGCTTATCAAGCTGCTGACCTTTTGAAAAAACGATATAACGTTAAAAAAGGCGTTTCCATTTATATTACAAAACGAATTCCTGTTGCCGCTGGATTAGCTGGAGGGAGTAGTGATGCAGCTGCAACATTGAAGGGATTAAATCAATTATGGCAGTTAGGATTGGGCATGGATGAACTTGCTCGACTTGGTGCTGAGATTGGATCGGACGTATCGTTTTGTGTATATGGAGGAACCGCTCTTGCTACGGGACGTGGAGAATTAATTCAACAAATTTCGCCCCCTCCTCCTTGTTGGGTGATCCTTGCTAAGCCGCCAATAGGAGTATCAACTGCAGAAGTGTATAAACGTTTAAATGTGCAAGAAATAGAGCATGCCAATACAAAAGCAATGATCGAAGCAATTGAGCAACAAAGCTTTGCAGGCATTTGTGAAAATTTACATAATGTACTTGAGTCAGTTACGTTGGATATGTATCCAGAAGTACGAAATATTAAAGAACAAATGATTCGTTTCGGTGCTGATGGTGTATTAATGAGCGGGAGTGGGCCAACTGTATTTGGACTAGTAGAACATGAATCAAGATTACATCGTGTTTACAATGGACTTAGGGGATTTTGTCAAGATGTCTACGCTGTCAGGTTAATTCGTTCAACAGACTCTTGATTAAAGCCGAACAAACGTGATATATTAAATTAAAACATTCGGTTTTTAGGTGGAGGTCGTATGAAAAAGCTTAAACGTAGTGGTCGTCTTGTTGATATGACCTATTTTTTACTGCAACACCCTCATGAGGTCATTTCCCTTACTCATTTTTCTGAACGTTATCAATCCGCTAAGTCTTCTATTAGTGAAGATTTAGTCATTGTAAAAGAGATTTTTGAAGGTGAAGGCTATGGCTCTCTTCTAACTATTTCGGGAGCTAGTGGTGGAGTCAAGTTCATCCCTCGTATTCACCCCGAGCAAGCTGAAGAATTCGTCAATGAGGTGATTGAACAGCTTGCTGTACCTGAGCGAATCCTTCCAGGTGGGTATTTGTACATGATGGATCTTCTTGGAAGTCCAAAGTTCATTCAACGCTTAGGACAAGTCTTTGCTTCTGTTCTAGCCAATAAAAAGATAGATGCTGTCCTAACTGTTGCGACAAAAGGAATCCCTCTTGCCTATGCGGTTGGTCAGTATTTAAATGTTCCGGTTAGTATTGTTAGACGAGACCATCTTGTCACAGAAGGGTCAATGGTTAGTATTAATTATGTATCTGGCTCCTCGAAACGTATTCAAACGATGACATTAGCGCGTCGAAGTTTAGCACCAGGGTCAAGAGTATTTATTGTCGATGATTTCATGAAAGCTGGTGGAACGATAAGAGGAATGATGGATTTGCTCGAGGAATTCCAAGCCGAGCTAGTAGGAATAGGTGTATTGGTAGAGTCTGTTGAAGTTGAAGAACGCTTAGTTGATGAGTATATGTCAATAACGAAGCTTTCAAATGTAGATGTTAGAAACAAAACAATTACAGTAGAACCAGGCAGTGTGTTAGAGTTACTACAAAAGATGGAATTGGAGGAGAACAAATGAAAACGATTCATACTAATTTAGCACCAGATGCAATTGGACCATATTCTCAGGGGGTAATTGTCAACAACATGTTCTATAGTTCCGGACAAATCCCTTTAACGGCTGAAGGGGAATTGCTACAAGGAACAGTAGAAGAGCAAACTCATCAAGTATTTAAAAACCTTAACGCTGTGTTAGAAGAAGCAGGCGCTTCATTTGAAACCGTCGTAAAAGCGACAGTATTTATTAAGAACATGGATGATTTCCCACGCATCAATGAAGTTTATGGAGAGTATTTTCATACACATAAGCCGGCAAGATCTTGTGTAGAAGTGGCTAGACTACCTAAAGATGTGTTAGTTGAAATTGAAGTCATTGCATTAGTAAAGTGATCGCTAAAAGAGTGGTTATAAGCCGCTCTTTTTCTTTTTTTTGGCTGTTTTCGTAAAGATTGTTGCTATGAAATAGTTTTTCCTCATAGTGAAATGGAGCGGAAGTCACTCGACTCCTGTGGGATGCAGAGGGAGGCCACTGAAAAAGGAGAAGAACATTACCTTTTTCAGTGACCTTGGAAAGCGAGTGGCTGGAGCGCAATGGAACGAACATGTGAAGGGTACGTAACCCATAAAAACAACAAAGTATGCGAAAACAGTCTTTTTTTTGGATCAATCAATTAATTAATTTTAAAATAGTGCTCTCTAGAGGTCAGAAATTTAAATGAAATATTGTAATCGCTTTCTTGGGAGTTTTCGAAAAAATCAATTTAAAAATCAAAAAAAATTTTGTCTAAAGAAGGAATTCCAAAATTTATAGAGAATTGTGTAAGTAAGAATAAACAAATATTAGGTGGTGGCCAACAATGCAGGTAACAGATGTGAGATTGCGTCGAGTAAATACGGAAGGCCGTATGCGGGCAATAGCTTCGATAACGATTGACCATGAGTTTGTGGTGCATGATATTCGCGTAATCGATGGTAATAACGGGTTATTTGTAGCAATGCCAAGTAAGAGAACTCCAGATGGTGAATTTCGCGACATCGCACACCCAATCTCTTCACAAACGAGAGAGAAAATCCAAACAGCCGTCCTAACAGAGTATGACAAAGCAGGAGAATACGAAGAAATTGAATTTGAAGAAGCTGGAGCTTCATAAAAACAGAAAGAGTCCTTAAATAGGGCTCTTTTTTTCGAAACGAATTACAAAGCTGTGTTTTTAAACGTAAGCTGTGCTTGAAAAGGTTTGGTTTTTACTTTTTCAATGCCCTCATTCGGGGGCGACATTCTTTTTATCTCACTAAAAAAGAAGTGACAAATTATTGTCATTGCTCAGGAAACTGATATTTCCTTGAAAAGACCACGGTTTTAAGATATATTCGTAATGGAAAACGCAACACCTGGAGGGGAATTATGAGCAATCGTTATGCGGTGATATTAGCAGCTGGTCAAGGAACAAGAATGAAGTCGAAATTATATAAGGTGCTTCATCCTGTTTGTGGAAAGCCAATGGTTCAACATGTTGTTGATCAAGTTTCTAGCTTAGGATTTGAAGAGAAAGTTGCTGTTGTTGGGTTTGGTGCGGAAGTTGTTCAACAACAATTAGGAGAAGAGGTCTCCTATGCTGTTCAAGAGGAGCAATTAGGCACAGGTCATGCAGTCATGCAGGCAGCGAGTATGTTAGAAGGCAAGGAAGGTACGACAGTTGTACTATGTGGTGATACGCCACTGTTAACGGCAGAAACGATTGATCAATTACTTACATGCCATGATAAAGAAAAAGCCAAAGCAACAATTTTAACAGCTGTCGCTTCTGATCCTACAGGATACGGCAGAGTGATTCGTAATAAAGAGGGTCTTGTTGAACGTATTGTCGAACATAAAGATGCAACAGAAGAAGAGCGAGGCGTAACGGAAATTAATACAGGAACGTATTGCTTTGATAATGTAGCACTGTTTGAAGCTCTTCAAAAAGTTGGAAATGATAATGTTCAGGGAGAGTATTATCTTCCTGATGTCATTGAGATCCTCCAAAAAAGTGGAGAGACGATCTCGGCATACCAAACACCTTCTTTTAATGAAACACTTGGTGTAAATGACAGAGTGGCTTTAGCTGAAGCGGAAGTAATTATGAAGCGTCGAATAAATAATCATTGGATGAAGCAAGGTGTAACTATTATTGATCCAAATAATACTTATATCTCAACAGAAGCTTCCATTGGTCAGGATACTGTTCTTTATCCTGGAACAGTTATCTTAGGTACAACAACAATTGGTGATGATTGCATCATTGGCCCGAATACAGAGATTAAAGACAGTAAAATTGGTGATGGGACGAACATTCGTCAATCAGTAGTGTATAATAGTGAAGTTGGAAACACTGTTACTATTGGACCGTTTGCACATGTCAGACCGGACTCGACAATTTCCGATGATGTTCGGATTGGAAATTTTGTTGAAGTGAAAAAATCAGTAATGGGTCAAGGGAGCAAAGCTTCACACTTAAGTTATATTGGTGATGCCGAAGTGGGCAAGGATGTCAATTTTAGCTGTGGCGCAGTAACGGTCAATTACGATGGCAAAAATAAATTTAAGACAGTTATTGAAGATGGGGCTTTCATTGGCTGTAACGCTAATTTAATTGCACCTGTAACAGTTGGGAAAGATGCATTAGTAGCAGCCGGGTCAACGATTACGGATGACGTCCCAAGTCAATCTCTTTCTATTGCTCGAGCTAGACAAACGAATAAAAGCGATTATTTGAAGAAGTAATGCTTTTAGATTTTTCTTTGCATCTTCAATTTTGAGTAAAATAAATTTAAAATTATAAGGTTAATTAGAATACCGGAGGGAAAATATAGTGGCTAAATATGGCGATCCTAGCTTAAAGGTTTTTACGTTAAATTCAAACAAAGGTCTTGCGCATGAGATAACTGAACATATAGGTGTACCTATGGGAAAAAGTTCCGTTACTCGTTTTAGTGATGGGGAAGTACAGATTAACATCGAAGAGAGTATTCGTGGTTGTGATGTCTATCTTATTCAATCTACTTCTGCTCCGGCTAACGAACACATCATGGAACTTTTGATTATGATTGATGCGCTGAAGAGAGCATCAGCACGAACAATTAATGTTGTATTGCCTTACTATGGTTATGCTCGTCAAGACCGAAAAGCACGTGCTCGTGAACCGATCACAGCTAAGCTTGTTGCAAACCTCATTACAACAGCTGGTGCAACAAGAGTCCTTACTCTTGACTTACACGCTACCCAAATTCAAGGATTTTTTGACATCCCTGTAGATCAGTTAATGGGTGTACCGATTTTAGCTGACTATTTTTCTGAAAAACAACTTGATGATATTGTCATTGTTTCTCCAGATCATGGTGGGGTAGTACGTGCTCGTAAAATGGCTGATCGCTTAAAAGCTCCAATTGCCATTATTGATAAACGTAGACCTAAGCCGAATGTTTCTGAAGTTATGAATATTGTCGGAAACATTGAAGGGAAAACAGCGATCATCATTGATGATATTATTGATACAGCTGGTACGATTACACTGGCTGCTAATGCATTAGTCGAGCATGGTGCAAAAGAAGTGTATGCGTGCTGTACGCATCCAGTATTGTCAGGACCGGCTATGGAGCGCATTAATAATTCCAAAATTAAAGAGCTTGTCGTAACAAACTCCATTGTTTTAGAAGATGAGAAGAAGAGCGAAAAAGTAACTGAGCTTTCTGTTGCAGCTTTAATGGGTGAAGCGATTATCCGTGTACATGAACATGCGTCTGTAAGTACATTATTTGATTAAGTTAGCTGGGTAAATTGCTAAAAAAAGGTTTAAATACTCTTTTTAAGGGAACATATGATATAGAGGATTTAAATCTAATTTGAGGTGATTACTATGGCAACTGTTTTACAGGCAAATCCAAGAGATGACCTTAGAGGGTCAGCTACGAGAAAGATTCGCAAAGAAGGGTATGTCCCTGCTATCTTGTATGGTAACAAAATCGAAAGTCAACCAGTTGCTGTCATGAGTGTTGATCTACTCAAAACAGTTAGAGAAGTAGGGAAGAATGGATTGTTCTCGTTAGATGTAAAAGGCAAAAAGAAGCATCAAGTCATGATTCATGACATTCAAATTGATCCTCTAAAAAACGAATATACACATATTGATTTCTTTGAAGTAGACATGACATCTGAAATTGATGCGAATGTTCCAGTAAGATTGACGGGTGAAGCTCCTGGAGAGAAAGAGGGCGGAATGGTTTCACACTTATCGTATGAAGTAGGAGTGAGATGTTTACCTGCTGATATTCCAGAAGAGATTACAGTCGATGTGTCTAGTCTAAATATTGGCGATTCTATTCAAGTAGCAGACATTCGTTCGCAAGTTTCAGTTGACATAACGAGTGAAGATGAAGAAACAATTGTTACAGTACAACCTCAGGCAGCAGAACAAGAAAATGGTCAAGCTCCTGATGAGCAGGCTGAAGAGGCAGAGGAAGATGAAGAAGGTAAGTCTGAAGAAGAATAAGGATTAAGGTGTCTCAAAAGGTATGGTATGCCTTTTGGGACACCTTTTTATAGAGGGAATTAGGATTCAATTGTAGAACCATACTTAAAGTAGAAATAAAGTTCAAGGGGATGTTGAAGTGAAACTAGTTGTTGGCTTAGGGAATCCAGGACCTAAATATGCCGGAACTCGTCACAATGTCGGTTTTGATTGTATTGACTATTGTGCAGAGCAAGTAGGAATAGAGTTGGATCAATCAAAGTTTAAAGGTGTATTTGGAAAAGGAATGATCAATGGTGAGAAAGTTATTCTTCTTAAACCTCTTACATATATGAATTTGTCAGGAGAAAGTGTTCGGCCATTAATGGACTATTTTAATATAGATGTAGAAGACGTCCTAATTATCTATGATGATATGGATTTACCAGTAGGAAAAATCAGACTACGTCAAAAAGGAAGTGCTGGTGGTCATAATGGAATAAAATCACTAATTCAACATTTGGGGACACCAGAATTCAAACGTATTCGAGTTGGAGTAGACCGCCCGCAAAATGGAGAATCAATTGTGAACTATGTTCTAGGTACGTATCGACCAGAAGAACGTGAGCATGTTGAACAAGCCATTATCCAATCTTCAAAAGCGGTTGAAGCATGGACGACAAAGACTTTCCTTGAAGTTATGAACGAATTTAATTAAAATCGTATAGAGAGACTTTTTGCTGTTAATAATAATGGGTACTTAATATAGCAAAAGGAGGCTTTTGCCTTGACTATCCATTATCATTGCCGTCATTGCAAGACAAATCTTGGCGCAATTGATCAGCAAATGCAGTCTGAGTCATTAGGTTTCAATCATTTAACAAACGACGAACGAACAGATATGGTATCATATCATTCAAATGGAGATATGCACGTACATGCAATCTGTGAGGATTGTCACGAAGCGTTAACGAGAAACCCAGACCTATATGAGTTGGATCATCTTATTCAATAATTTAAGGATTAACAAAGCTTTGGTTATTAACCAAAGCGTTTTTCTGTTATGTCATGCAGGATTCTAGTCATGAAGAAAGAATAGAGAAAAGAGAGTAAGAATATAGTAGGAAAGAGGAAATGAGCTACATATATTAAAATGAATACTGAAGGTGAAGAAATAACAGGGGGAACATCATGTCAGGATTGCAACAATATTTACGTACTAACGATGAGATAAAAGCGGTTTCAGATAGTTTAGAAGCAAATATGAAAGAACAACTTATTTCAGGTTTAACAGGATCGGCGAGAACGTTGTTTATGTCATCGATCTACTTAGAATCGAAAAGATCGATGCTAGTTGTTACTCACAATTTGTTTCAAGCACAAAAGCTTTATGAAGATTTAGTAGGACTTCTATCGGAAGAGGAAGTTTTGTTATATCCAGTTAATGAATTAATTTCTGCTGAAATTGCGATAGCAAGTCCAGAAATGAAAGCGCAAAGAATTGATGTATTAAATAAGCTCACTCAATCATTTCAAGGGATTATTATTGCTCCATTAGCAGGGGTGAGACGACAACTTCCACCAGCGCAATTGTGGAGAGACTGTCAGATTGATATCGAAGTGGGAACAGATATAGGTGAAATTTCTTCATTGCTTGAGAAGCTTGTTATGATGGGTTTTCAACGAGTAGATATGGTCGCTGCGCCGGGAGAAGTGAGTGTGCGTGGAGGCATTATTGATCTGTATCCATTAACGGAATCAGATCCAATAAGAATTGAGTTGTTTGATACAGAAGTTGATTCCATTCGAACGTTTGAAGTGGATAATCAGCGCTCGAAAGAGGAACGAAAAAACATCATTATCGGACCTGCTCAAGAAGTTCTCTTACTTAAAGAGCATTATCAACAAGCAGCAAACCGTTTATCAGAAGGCCTAACAACGACTTTGAAAAAAGTGAAGGCAAAAGAAACGAAAGAAAAATTATCACAACATATTTCTTATGAAATTGGACAACTGAAACAAGGGTCCACGTTTCAAGGAATGTATAAATATATGTCACTGTATTTTGAAGGACAGCATTCACTTTTATCGTATGTTTCGAGTGATACGGTTGTTGTCATGGATGAGATTTCAAGGGTTAAAGAAATTTCTGATAATTTAGAGAAGGAAGAAGCGGAATGGAACACGGCATTGCTTGAGCAAGGTGAAATTGTTCATGATGTCTCGATGTCTGTTCCGGTTTTTGAAGTGCTTAAACAATCTCCTCTATCGATTGTCTATTTGTCCCTTTTCCTAAAACACGTTGCAGCAACAAATCCAGAAAATGTGATGACGATTTCGTGTAAGTCGATGCAACAATTTCACGGCCAAATGGAGCTTCTTGTATCTGAAGTCAACAGATGGGTTAAAAGCAATCAAGCTGTTGTATTTCTTGCTGCTTCCAAGGAACGTGCTAACAGGCTTTCGCTGAACTTAGAAGATGAGGGAATCGATACAAGAATTATTGAACAAGCTACCGAGCTAGTTGGTGGCAGAGTTCAGATTGTTGTCGGTAGCTTGCAATCAGGGTTTGAACTTCCATCAAGTAAGCTCGTCGTTATTACTGAGGAAGAAGTGTTTGCAAAAAAGCAATCTAAAAGGCCACAACGCAAGCAAGCTATCTCTAACGCCGAGAGAATTAAGAGTTACTCTGAGCTTAAGGTTGGCGATTTAATCGTTCATACGAATCACGGGATTGGAAAATATCTTGGTGTTGAAACGCTTGAAATCAATGGCCTGCATAAGGACTATCTTCATTTGCGTTATGCAGGAAATGACAAGCTCTACGTCCCTGTCGAGCAAATTGACCAAGTTCAAAAGTATGTAGGCTCAGAGGAAAAAGATCCAAAAATATACGCCCTTGGCGGAAATGATTGGAAGAAAGTAAAGAAGAAGGTTCAGTCATCGGTAGAAGACATTGCTGATGATTTGATTAAGCTTTATGCAGAACGTGAAGCAAGTGTTGGGTTTGCATTCTCAGAAGATAACAATGAACAGGCTGAATTTGAATCATCTTTTCCATATCAAGAAACGGAAGATCAAATTCGTGCTATATCAGAAATTAAAGAAGACATGGAAAAAACAAGGCCAATGGATCGACTGTTATGTGGAGATGTTGGCTATGGTAAGACGGAAGTTGCTATTCGTGCTGCTTTTAAAGCAATTATGGATGGGAAACAAGTAGCTATTTTAGTACCAACAACCATTTTGGCCCAACAGCATTATGAAACAATCAAAGAAAGGTTCTCGGAGTTTCCGATTAATATTGGTGTATTAAGTAGATTCCGTTCTAAAAAAGAACAAACAGAAACGTTAAAAGGAGTAAAGGCTGGATCAGTTGATTTGATCGTTGGGACCCACCGCCTTTTGTCAAAAGACGTTGTGTTTAAAGATTTAGGTTTACTGATTGTCGATGAAGAGCAGCGTTTTGGAGTAACTCACAAAGAAAAAATTAAACAGTTAAAAGCAAATATTGATGTTCTTACATTGACAGCAACTCCGATACCAAGAACGTTGCACATGTCAATGCTTGGCGTGCGTGATCTGTCTGTTATTGAAACGCCGCCTGAAAATCGTTTCCCTGTTCAAACGTATGTCGTCGAATATAATGCTGCATTAATTCGTGAAGCTATTGAACGTGAAATGAGCCGCGGTGGGCAAATTTATTTTCTTTATAACCGTGTAGATGATATTGAGCGAATGACAGAACAATTAGGTATGCTCGTTCCTGATGCTCGAATTAGTTACGCTCATGGGCAAATGAATGAGCGTGAACTAGAAACGATTATGCTTGAATTTTTAGAAGGAAATAGTGATGTGTTGGTGACAACAACCATTATCGAGACGGGCGTCGATATTCCAAATGTAAATACGTTAATTATTTACGACGCTGATAAAATGGGATTATCCCAACTTTATCAAATTCGAGGACGAGTCGGTCGTTCGAATCGAGTTGCGTATGCATATTTTACGTATCAACGCGATAAAGTACTAACGGAAGTAGCAGAAAAACGATTGCAAGCAATCAAAGAGTTTACAGAGCTTGGTTCTGGTTTCAAAATTGCAATGCGTGATTTAACGATTCGAGGCGCAGGAAATCTCTTAGGTGCTCAACAGCACGGATTTATCGAGTCGGTAGGGTTTGATCTATATTCACAAATGCTAAAAGATGCGATTGAAGAACGAAAAGGGGATAAGCCTAAGGAGCCTCCTTTCCAGGTCGACCTTGATGTCAAAATTGATGCTTATATTCCGGAGTCGTACATTCAAGATGCGAAACAAAAAATTGAAATGTATAAGAGATTCAAAGGTGCGGAATCAGCTAGTGATTTAACTGACTTGAAAGACGAGATGTTCGACCGTTTTGGTGAATATCCTACGCAAGTGGACTTCCTTCTTCGTTTAACACATATTAAATTAATCGCTAATGAAGAAAAAGTTGAACAAATTACAGAAACAAAAGATCAAATTGAAATGATTTTATCAGAAGAGACCTCTAAAAATATGGATGGGGCGAAGCTGTTTGAAGTATCTCATAAATTAGGGCGAGAAATTGTTTTAGGTACAGCAGGAGATAAAATCAAATTTGTGATTAAAACAAAATCTTTAAGTGATGAGCAAGTGTTGCTCTTTATTGAAAAATTACTTCAGGGGCTTCAAGACGCAAAAAAGTAGCAAGTATCGCCTCGTTTTTCTAAATTGTGGCATAGGTGGAATGTTTAGCCTATCAAACAAATTCATGAATTGGTGAATAGTTCTTTTTTTACGAAAGATACTAGTGATAAGAAAAGAAATGGTTATTTTCTTACCACTTACCATCAAGTGAATACATCATTAGAAAGTGAGGCAATACAGTATGAAAGCTACAGGTATCGTACGTCGTATTGATGATTTAGGACGGGTTGTTATCCCGAAAGAAATCAGGAGAACACTTCGAATCCGAGAAGGAGATCCTCTCGAGATTTTCGTTGATCGTGATGGCGAAGTGATTTTGAAGAAATATTCGCCTATTTCCGAGTTGGGTGATTTTGCCAAGGAGTATGCGGAAGCACTTTATGATAGTTTGAATCAATATGTGCTTATTGCAGATCGTGATACTTTTATCGCAGTTGCGGGGGCACCGAAAAAAGAGTATGCCAATAAAGGCATCGGTGAAATTGTTGAAAAGGTTATGGATGAAAGAAAAACAAAGGTGGAAACGACAGCAGGAGAACATAACCTCGTTGGTGACCACACGGATGATTTAAAAGGCTATGTAGTTACACCTATTATTGCTAATGGGGATCCAATTGGTGCTGTTGTGATCTTTAGTAAAGAGCAGGAGCTTTCGGGTACAATAGAACAGAAACTTGCAGAAACGGCAGCAAGCTTTTTAGCTAGACAAATGGAACAATAAATTAATATTGGTTAAAGCTCGTCTTCTTTTGGAGGACGGGCTTTTTATTGCATAGAGTAAAGAAGCTATTGACACATTACAACATTTGTCTTTGTTATGATAAGATGATGGAAAGAAAGGTGAGAATCATGTGAGAAATAAAGATTTATTACAAGGGGTAGCTATCCTTTCGGTTGCCGCATTGCTTGCTAAAGTACTTAGTGCTGCTTACCGGATTCCGTATCAAAATTTATCTGGTGACATGGGCTATTATGTCTATCAACAAGTCTATCCTCTTTATGGGATTATCATAACTCTTTCGATGTATGGATTTCCTGTTGTTTTATCAAAGCATCGTGCAGAACTATTGGCAGTCGGGAAGAATGAAGAAGCGAGAAAGATAACGAGCTTACTTTTTTATGGCTTACTCATAGTAGCTGCATTAAGTTGGAAACTTTTGTTTTTCCTTGCTCCTATGATTGCTGAAATGATGGGTGATAAGAATCTTATTAGTCCAATTCGGGCAATGAGCTATGTTGTTTTTTTACTGCCATTTTTAAGTGTTGGACGAGGGTATCATCAAGGAGCAGGAGAATTGATTCCTACGGCAGTTTCCCATATTGTTGAACAGTTTGTAAGGGTTGTGCTTATACTAGGTTTTACATATTTTTTTGTCATAGCAGGATTTGATGCTTATCAAATTGGTTCTGGTGCAGCATATGGTTCCTTCTTTGGCGGGTTAATTGGAATCATTGCTTTGCTTTTATTAACGAAGGGTGTGTGGATGAAAGAACTCCTACATCCGAATAAGCTTAGAGGTCGAAATATTTTCAAGCAAAATTGGAGTATGTTTAAGCATAGCTTATTTATTTGTTTAAGTGCGCTTATGTTTGTACTCATGCAACTTGTCGATGCGTTTACAATTGTCCAGCTTTTGCAAATGAGTGGAGTTCAACCCGAAGTAGCCTTTAAAGCGAAAGGGGTCTATGACCGTGGTCAGCCTCTTATTCAGTTAGGAACGGTGTTAGCAACAACATTAACATTGGCGTTAGTTCCGATGCTCTCAAAAGCCGTCACAGAGAATGAAATGTATATGGCAAAAAAATATCAAAATCTCTCCTACCGCTTGGTATTTTTAATAGGGGGAGCTGCGACTGTGGGTCTGGTCATCATTATTGAGCCGACCAATCATATGCTTTTTACAGATACTACAGGCACAGATGTACTGGGTGTGCTTAGTATTGCAATAGTACTCAGCTCGTTTTTTGTTACCCTTTCCGCCGTATTACAAGGATATAATTATACGTATGTACCAGCGATTGCAGTAGGG
Organism: Halalkalibacter flavus; assembly: GCF_036663575.1. Classification (NCBI taxonomy): domain Bacteria; kingdom Bacillati; phylum Bacillota; class Bacilli; order Caryophanales; family Bacillaceae; genus Halalkalibacter; species Halalkalibacter flavus. The sequence goes on along the minus strand of NZ_JAWRVK010000027.1, from coordinate 26,404 downwards.
ATAGGCGCTACAGCAAAATTAGGATTAAACGTCTTATTCGTCCCGATTTTTGGAACAATAGGAGCAGCTTGGTCAACTGTCGTTGCGATGTTGGTAATGGTTATCTATTTGGTAATGTCATTAAAAAGAAAGAGACAATTGTATGTTGGCCCTTTTTCCCTCTATGTCCGTATTGGATGTGTTTTAGTGATGATGGGACTTCTGACTTCATTATGGAAAAGTGGGATAACAACCGTCCTGCCAATGGAAGATCGAGGAATGGATACAATCATTGCTCTTTCGTCAGCCGGAGTTGGTGGCATTGTGGTCGTTTGTTGTTTGTTTTTGTTACCTATATTCACAGAAGAAGAGTGGAATAAGATTCCGAAATTAAATAAAGTTAGGGCACGCTTTGGAAAAAGGAGAAGGTGAAAGTGAAAAAAATTAATATTATCGGCTTAGGTGCTGGTGATCTTGAACAAATGCCATTAGGGATTTATCGTCACCTTAAGAAAGAACCGCTCGTTTATACGCGAACCAATGATCATCCGGCTATAACGGAACTTGAAAAGGAAGGTGTTAGGTTTCAATCATTTGATCATATATATGAACAACATGATGAGTTCCATTCTGTCTATGCAACGATTACAGAAGTACTAATGCAACAGGCAGAAGAAAATGAAGTTATTACATATACGGTCCCTGGCCATCCTCTTGTTGCAGAAAAAACCGTTCAGCTTTTGTTAGAAGAACAGAGGGACGGAAAGGTTATAGTAGAAATCTTAGGGGGACAAAGCTTTTTAGATGCCATGTACACCTCCTTGCAAATTGATCCAATTGAAGGTTGTCAAATCGTTGATGGGACTGCACTTAGAAGAGATGAGATGGAACTAAACCACCATATTATTATTGTTCAAGTGTACGATGCGATGATTGCATCTGATGTTAAGTTAACATTAATGGAGCGCCTTCCAGATGATTATGAAGTGACGATCGCTACAGCTGTTGGTTCTTCTGAGGAACAACTGATAAAGGTCCCGTTGTATGAATTAGATCGTGCAACAACATTGAATAATTTAACAGCTGTTTACATCCCGCCTGTTCAAAAGGAGCAAGATTTGTATGGGGAATTTTCCAAGCTTCGTGAAGTCATTGCAACACTTCGAGGTCCGAATGGCTGCCCATGGGATCAAAAACAAACACATAAGTCATTAAAAAAATACTTTGTCGAAGAAGTCTATGAAGTGTTAGAAGCTATTGATGAGGAAAATGATGAACATTTGGCAGAAGAGCTAGGAGATGTTCTTCTACAAATTATGCTCCATTCACAAATTGGAGAAGATAACGGCTACTTTTCCGTACGAGATGTCATTTCAAATGTGACAGAAAAGATGATTCGAAGACACCCTCACGTATTTGGAGAAGTAACGGTTGAAAACGCTGATGAAGTCGTGAGTAATTGGGATGAGATTAAAAAACAGGAAAAAGGAAAAGAAGCAGAAGAGTCGATTTTATCAATTCCAAAAGGTCTGCCTGCTTTAATGGAGGCAGAGAAGCTGCAAAAGAAAGCGGCAAAAGTTGGTTTTGATTGGGATGACGCCGCACCGATGTGGATGAAACTTCAAGAAGAGCTTGGGGAATTCATGCTTGAGATCAAAGCAAATGATCCTGAAAAAATGCACAAAGAACTAGGAGATATTCTTTTTGTCGTTGTCAATCTTGCCCGGTTTTACAAGATTGATGCAGAAGATGCGTTACAAAGCACAAATCGAAAGTTTAAAAAGCGTTTCGGTTATATTGAGACAGTTTTGCAAGCAGAAGGAAAAAATATTCTGGAAATGACATTAGAAGAGCTCGATCAAAAATGGGAAGAAGCCAAACAGTTTGATTCCAAATAGGGGGGATATGCTATGCGTTTAGATAAATTTTTAAAAGTCTCAAGATTAATCAAACGTCGTACGTTAGCAAAAGAAGTGTGTGATCAAGGGCGAATTACAATAAATGGCCAGGTAGCTAAAGCTGGTTCAGCGGTGAAGGCAGGAGATGAATTAGTCGTTCGCTTTGGTCAAAAACTTGTAACTGTTCGAATTGATGATGTCCGTGAGATTGTAAGAAAAGATGAAGCTGCTACGATGTATACCATTATTAGTGAGGCACCGGTATCGTAAGCTGCAAAAAGAGATAGCTTGTTCTAATTTAAATCCCTTCCTCATACACTGCTATGAAAGCATATGGAGGAGGGATTTTTGGATGGAGCAACATTATGAATTTGGTACACCAATGGGACGTGAACGACAAACGAACGACCACGATGTCATCTTAAAAGGAAGAAGGCAATTAGATATTACAGGTGTGAAACAAGTAGAGAGTTTCGATAATGAAGAGTTTCTTTTGGAAACAGTAATGGGCTTCTTATCTGTACGAGGTCAGAACTTGCATATGAAGAACTTGAACGTCGAGCAAGGAATTGTTTCCATTGAAGGGAAGGTATATGATTTAATTTACCTTGATCAAAGTCAACAAGATAAATCAAAAGGTTTCTTCGGGAAGTTATTTAAGTGACGCTGACCGTGCAATTCTATACGATGTTATCAATGGCTGCAATGGGCGTGTACATTGGTGCAGCTATTGATACGTATGGACGATTCACTCGTAAACGGAAAAAACCTTCTTTCAATTGGATCATTGCTTGTAATGATGTATTGTTTTGGCTCGTACAGGCCCTCATCGTTTTTTATGTCTTGCTGCAATCAAACTATGGCGAAATACGCTTTTATATTTTTTTAGCTTTAGTATGCGGATTTTCTGCCTACCAAGCTTTATTTCGAACCTTTTATCAAACGTTACTTGAGCGTATAATTGAGAATGTTATCAAATTATACCGAATAACTATAAAACTTTTTACAATATTATTGATCAACCCTGTTAAGTACTTATTGAAACTCCTCTATTCCTTATGTATTATGGTATTAACAACTTGTTTGACAGTTCTGTTGTTCTTGCTTCGCCTCATTTGGAGACCAATAAAATGGGTGTTACTCCTTCTTTATAAATGGACAGGGCTACACAAACAAGTGAAAAAAGTAGAACCCATTTTACGTAAAATAAAGGGATTTTTCCAATCAATGAGGAAGAAGAAAGAATAAGGGGTGATGAATGATGGTCACAGATCGTACGTCTAGAGTGAGAGAGATGGATAAATCCTATATCCAGCAACGAGAACAAGAACTAGAAATGGCGGCACGAAAGAGAAGAGGTCTCTTTCGTAGGCTAAGTGTAATAGCCATATTCGTTGTAACTTTAGGTAGTATTGCATGTGTGTCAATCTATACCCAAGCTTCTGCATTAGAGGAAAAAAGGCAAGAGCAAGTGGCGTTAGAAGAGGAACTCAAACAACTGCAATTCGAGGAAGCAAGGTTACGAGAGGACATTAAGAACTATAATGACCTTGACTATATTGCTGAGATTGCAAGAAGAGACTATTATCTAACGAAACCTGGTGAAACGTTGTTTAAATTACCTGAATCATCGTCAAATTGACACGTTTTTTTCTATTCGGGTATAATATAAAAAAATGAACATTTTCAGATTTCTTAAGGAGGATCTATTTTTTCATGTCAATCGAAGTAGGCAGCAAGTTACAGGGTAAGGTTACAGGAATCACTCATTTTGGTGCATTTGTCGAGCTGCCGGGTGGTTCTACTGGCCTTGTACACATTAGTGAAGTCGCTGATAATTATGTTAAGGACATTAACGAATTTTTGAAGGTTGGGGACGAAGTAACAGTTAAAGTCGTAAACGTTGAAAACGATGGCAAGATTGGACTTTCCATTCGTAAAGCAGTTGATCGCCCTGAACGACCAGCAGCTCCTGAACGACCAGCGCGTACAGACCGTCCAAGTCGTCCTTTCAACAATTCACAACGTCCAGGTGGCGGCCGTCCACAAGGCGGAAATCGCCCACAAGGTGGTCGTGGACCAAGAACCAACCAAGCACGTCCGTCTTTGTCATTTGAAGACAAAATGAGCCGCTTCTTAAAGGATAGTGAGGAGCGCATCTCAACATTGAAGCGTCAAACAGAATCTAAACGCGGGGGTCGAGGCGCCCGTAGAGGATAACTTGCTGCTCTAATGCGAGGGACATCTAGGTAGAGGATGGCTTACGTTGAAGTCATCCTCTTTTTAATGTTAAATAGAATCATGGAATTTTTTATTGACAATTGATTGAGTTGTTAGTATACTTATTAATGTCGCAAATGACAATTTGGCGGTGTAGCTCAGCTGGCTAGAGCGTACGGTTCATACCCGTGAGGTCGGGGGTTCGATCCCCTCCGCCGCTACCAAATACATAATTATAAACCTGTACTCGTTGGAGTGCAGGTTTTTTGTTTTTTTAAAAGTAACCTCGTAACAACTACTTTTTTATAAATCTATCCTCACCTTTCTCCATAGACTACAATAATCCACCATAATAATAGTTTCTATGTCAGATTCCTTATCTATTACTACCTATTTTGGCCGAAAGAAGTCGAACGTTTTTTGGTATTCGTCCTGCGATTTTGACAAAAAATGAAGCTTCTATCTGTTTATAATGGGTACACGAATAAAACTAGGGTGGTGGATGTTGATGATTCAGAAGTTGACGAAAGAATGGACGGAACCCGCTGAAGAAGGAAGGACTTTACGGAGTAAGTGGATGGGCTTTGGTAAAGGAGTAACTGAAAAACTTGCTTCTGCTACAAAAGCGTCTATTTATCAATATGGTTTAATGGTCGCTATTGTTGGTTTCTTACTCGGGAGGGCAATGATCTTATCTGAACTTACGCCATTTGTCCTACCGTATTTAGCGGCTATTTATATGCTGAAACGTGAGCGTGCACCAATTGCGGCCCTTTCGTTAGTTGCTGGAGCAATGACTGGATACCATGGCCAGGTTGGTTTTGTGATTTTGGCCATCATTACGTATGTGCTTATTCAAAAAGTAGTTGCCAAATACGTTCAAAATCCAACGAAAGCACTGCCATATACGGTTTTTGGAGCTAGTATGGCAACTCGGCTAGGAATTGTTTTCTTCTTAGATGGGACGATTTCGAACTATGCTTTAATGATGGCTACTGTCGAAGCGGGGCTAAGTTTTATTTTAACAATGATTTTCTTGCAGAGTGTTCCTATTGTGACATCTCGTAAAATGAAACAGCCACTTAGAAATGAAGAAATTGTTTGTTTAATCATTTTACTGGCTTCTGTTATGACAGGTACGGTAGGGTGGATCATTTATGATATGACAGTTGAACATGTTCTGGCGAGGTATTTAGTTCTTGCCTTTGCTTTTGTAGGAGGTGCTGCAATTGGTTCGACTGTAGGTGTTGTGACAGGATTAATCCTCAGTTTAGCTAGTGTGGCAAGCTTGTACCAAATGAGTTTGCTAGCTTTCGCCGGTTTGTTAGGAGGTCTCCTAAAAGAAGGGAAAAAAGTTGGTGTTGGGATTGGACTTCTCGTAGGGACACTGTTAATAGGCTTGTACGGCGAAGGAGCAACACAAGTGTCCGTCACATTAATGGAGTCAATGGCAGCGATTTTAGTCTTCTTTTTAACACCTAAGAGTGTATTTACGAATTTGGCTAGGTATATTCCAGGTACAGTGGAACATTCCAAAGAGCAGCAGCAATATTTACGAAAAATTAGAGATTTAACAGCTGGTAGAGTTGAACAATTTTCGACTTTGTTTCAAACGTTATCTAATAGCTTTCAAACCCCAGCTCAAATGTCTAACAGAGAAGATGCAGAAAGAGACGTTGACTTTTTCCTTAGCAACGTCACGGAAAAGACATGTCAGACATGTTTTAAGAAGGAACGCTGCTGGGTACAGAACTTTAATAAAACATATGATTCTATGCAACGTATTATGACTGAAACAGAAGAATATGGAGAAATAAAAGATCAGGTGCTTATGAAAGAGTGGAAAAAGGAATGTATTAAACCAGAGAAGGTCGTGCAAGCAATTAGGAATGAGCATGGTCAATATCAAGCAAACCAAAAGCTTAAGCGACAAGTGATGGAAAGTCGTCGGTTAGTAGCTGACCAACTGCTAGGTGTTTCGCGTGTGATGGGGGACTTTGCAAAAGAAATTCAAAAAGAAAAAGCAGCTCATCATTACCAAGAAGAGCAAATGCTAGATGCCCTTCGTGAAGTGGGATTAGAGATTGGGCATATTGATATTTATAGTTTGGAAAAAGGAAATCTTGAAATTGAAATGAGCATATCTTCTGACAATGGTCATGGTCAATGTGAGAAGGTCATTGCACCGATTCTTTCTGATTTGTTAAGTGAAACAGTCATTGTAAAAAAAGAGGAGATAGGATTTTATCCGAATGGCTTTAGTCATGTATCGTTTGGATCTGCGAAACAATTCGTAATAGATACGGGTGTGGCTCATGTTGCTAAAGGAGGGGCTTGGGTATCAGGTGACTGCTATTCAACAATTGAGTTAGGCTCTGGAAAATATGCCATTGCGATCAGTGATGGGATGGGCAATGGAGAGAGAGCTCACTTGGAGAGCAACGAAACATTACAATTGCTTCAAAAAATTCTTCAATCTGGCATTGAGGAGACAGTCGCAATTAAATCGGTGAATTCCGTTTTGTCGCTTCGTACGACAGATGAGATCTTCTCGACACTTGACCTAGCAATGATAGATTTGCAGGATGCGACTACAAGGTTCTTAAAAATAGGTTCAATCCCAAGTTTCATTAAACGAGGAAACAATGTAATAAAAGTTGAGGCAAGTAATCTCCCGATGGGGATGATTCAAGAGTTTGATGTTGATGTAGTAAGCGAACAGTTAAAAGCTGGTGATCTGCTTGTCATGATGAGTGATGGAATCTACGATGCTCCTAAGCATGTAGAGAATAAAGAAATGTGGATGAAGCGATTACTAAGTGAACTAAAAACGGATGATCCACAAGAGGTGGCGGATGTCATTTTAGAAAAAATAATCCGGAATGAACAAGGGAACATTAATGACGATATGACAGTGATTGTCGCAAAGGTTAAACGAAACACGCCGAAGTGGTCAGCGATTCCATTATATAAATCACCAAAACTAGTAAAGAAGAGAGGAAGAAAGTCTTCGTGAAAAATAGAAAATTGAATAGATGAAAAGATGACATCATTGACTAACTAACATTAGTTTTGAGGAGGGGAAGAGTTTTAAGAAAAAAGGGAAGGGCGTCCTTTTTCTTGGAAATTAGTAGTCTTGAGGGATGTGCAATGGCTCGCGCGCCGTGCGCCAAAAGGAGAAGATTGCTCCTTTAGGCTTAAAAGATAACGGTGGCTCCGCTCATTGTAAGGGTTTTAAAAAAAAGGAAGGGCGTCCTTTTTCTTGGAAATTAGTAGGTAGGAGGGATGTGCAATGGCTGCGCGCGCCGTGCGCCAAAAGGAGAAGATTGCTCCATTAGGCTTAAAAGATAACGGCGGCTCCGCTCATTGCAAGAGTTTTAAGAAAAAAGGGAAGGTCGTCCTTTTTTTCTTGGAAATTAGTAGGTAGGAGGGATGTGCAATGGCTGCGCGCGCCGTGCGCCAAAAGGAGAAGATCGCTCCATTAGGCTTAAAAGATAACGGCGGCTCCGCTCATTGCAAGAGTTTTAAGAAAAAAAGGGAAGGTCGTCCTTTTTTCTTAAAACTCTTCGACAAAGTTCCTCTTTACGTATAAAACCTCTAAGGCTAGTGAATGATGGTAACATCTGACTACTTGGAGGGGATACAAAGTGAGTAAAGGTACGTTAAAGCAGATTTTGTTATTAACAGACGGTCATTCAAATCAAGGTGAGGATCCAGTCGCGATTGCAGCACTTGCTAGAGAGCAAGGAATTACTGTAAATGTAATTGGTGTCGTTGATGGCAATCACTTAAATGAACAAGGAATAGAAGAAGTAGAAGCGATTGCAATGGCAGGCGGTGGGGTAAGTCAAGTTGTCTTTGCAAAGCAGTTAGCGCAAACTGTTCAAATGGTTACAAGAAAAGCAATGACTCAAACGATTCATGGTGTGGTTAATAAGGAGCTCTCGCAAATTCTTGGTGGAAATCAAGAGATGGAAGACCTTTCCCCAGCTAAAAGAGGTCAAGTAATGGAAGTGGTAGATGAGCTTGGTGAAACGATGAATTTAGATGTGCTTATTTTAGTAGATACTAGTGCTAGTATGAAAAACAAACTGCCGATGGTTCAAGAAGCATTAACTGATTTATCTATCAGTCTTACTTCGAGAATGGGAGCGAATCGCTTTGCTTTGTATTCATTTCCCGGGAAGAAAAAGGATATCGATAAGTTACTTGATTGGTCGCCGCAGCTTAATTCACTTTCAGGAATCTTTCAAAAGCTTTCTTCTGGCGGGATTACTCCAACGGGTCCTGCTTTGCAAGTTGCCCTGCAGAAGTTTACGAAATCAGGCTCAAGAAGGAGTTTGATGGCTGGTGATGAAGAACAGCTACTCGAAGAATCAGGCATGTAAATTACAATCTGGGGCCAAAGTTGTTGGGAAATGGCATAGTCATCCTTATGAAATTATCCGTCCTCTTGGGGCAGGAGCGACTGGATCTGTCTACTTAGCTGATTCGGCTAAAGGTTTGGTTGCTTTAAAAGTGGGTATGGATAGTATGTCAATAACATCAGAGGTTAATGTATTAAAACATTTCTCGAAGGTTCAAGGACAAATTCTTGGACCTTCTTTGCTAGATGTCGATGACTTTGTCACAGCAGAGGGGACTTTTCCATTCTATGTAATGGAATATTTAAAAGGGACTCAGTTCATTGAGTATATGCAAAATAAAGGGGCAGAATGGCTTGGTATTTTAATGATTCAATTACTTGGAGACTTGGACCGCTTGCATACAGCTGGCTGGGTATTTGGAGATTTGAAACCAGACAATGTCCTAGTCGTTGGACCGCCTGCTAGAATTAGGTGGCTTGATGTAGGGGGCACAACACTAGTTGGCCGTTCAATCAAAGAATATACGGAATTTTATGATCGAGGTTATTGGGGACAAGGTTCTCGTAAAGCTGAGCCAAGTTATGATTTGTTTGCAGTAGCAATGATGATGATTAATTGTGCCTATCCAAGTAGGTTTGAGAAGCAAGGGGAAAAAACTCTTTCGCAGCTGAAACAACGAATCGATGAAAAGGCGTTGCTTATCCCGTATCGAGACGTAATCTTAAAGGCTCTGCAAGGAAAGTATCATTCAGCTGTAGAAATGAGAAAAGATATGGTTAAAGCTGTTTCAAAAAGTTCTAGCTATAAACATATCCCAGTAAAAGAGAAAATGAAGCAGAAAAGCAAACCAAAACAAGTGAAAGGATCACGAAAACAAAGTGCACAGAAAAAGGAAAAGAAATCCTCCTACTTTGTTGAAATCTTCCTGCTTTCCTCTTTTCTTCTATTAGCTTATATCCTATACTTATTTGGACAAATGATGTGAGGATGAAGGAGAAATGAAATGAATGCCGATCGGATGATGGATATATGTTTGCTTGCTGGTGAAATCATGCTTACATATGGGGCGGAAACGTATCGAGTTGAAGAAACTTTGGAGCGGATGGCTAAATCAGCACAGTTTAAAAATGTCCATAGCTTTGTGACGACAACTGGGATTTTTCTATCGTTTGAGGACGATGGCAAGGGTGATGTCATGCAGATGATCCGTATTGATGATAGGCTGCAAGACTTAAATAAAGTGACCCTTGTAAACCAAGTTTCTAGAGAGTTTGTAAGTCGAACAATTACGGACGATGAGGCACTAAGAAAGCTTGAAGAAATAGCAAAAGCACCGATGAATTACCCTCCGATTCTCCTGCATTTTTCCTCCGGGGTTGCTGGTGGTGCTTTTTCCTATTTGTTCGGGGGAAACTTATATGATACAATTCCGGCGTTTATCGCAGGATTTGTTGCTAGTTGGTGCATCGTTATGATTCAAGACTATACAAAGGTTAAGTTTTTTGCCGAATTCACGTCTGCATTTTTAGGTGGGACGGTAGCTATTTTTCTCGTTCTTTTAGGACTTGGAGAAAACCTAGATCAAGTCATTATAGGAACGTTAATGCCTTTAGTCCCTGGAATTCCACTAACAAATGCTGTTCGAGATTTAATGTCAGGTGATCTTATTGCTGGTGTGAGTCGTGGTGCTGAAGCGGTCATAACAGCTCTTTCGATTGCAACAGGAATTGCACTAGCTATCGCTCTATTTTTATAGAGGTGGGTTCGGGAGGAAAACAATGATTATTGAATTATTATTCTGTTTCTTTGCTACAGTGGCATTTGGTATTATCTTTAATGTTCCAAAGCAGGTCTTATGGATTGGTGGGGCAATTGGTGCTCTAGCCTGGTATATTTATTCGATATTGCCGGCGCTTGGTATGTCAGATGTTTTCGCTACAGCAGTTGCTTCATTTATTTGTGCTACTGTTGCTCATCTGTTAGCAAAAAAGTTTCGAGTTCCAGTTACAACTTTTAGTATTCCAGCAATCATTCCTTTAGTTCCAGGGAGTAGAGCGTATTTTACAATGCTTGCATTTGTAGATGGTGACTATATAAATGGATTGCAGTTAGGTATTGAAACGATGCTTCGGGCTGGAGGAATCGCCGCAGGACTTGTTTTTGCTTTATCTATTTTCTCCATTGGAAAAGGAGGGATTGGACAGCGCTATGAAATCAGACGTCCATAATTTTATAAAACGGCATCATCTATTTGAAGATTGTAAGCTTGTCATTGTTGCTGTTTCTGGCGGACCAGATTCCATTGCTCTCCTTCACTACCTCTGGTCGAATAAAGAACACTATCAAATTGAAGTCGCTGCTTGTCATGTTCATCACCAACTAAGAGGGGAAGAGGCTGATGAAGATGCTCACTATGTTGAGCTTTTCTGTAAAGAGCGCGGAATATCTTTCTATCAGAGGTGTGTAAATGTGAAAGAGTATGCTTGTAAAAATAATGTGGGTACTCAAGTAGCTGCTAGAGAATTGCGTTATTCTTATTTTGAAGAGCTCCTGTCGCGATATCCTAATAGCATTTTAGCAACAGGTCATCATGGGGATGACCAAGTAGAGACTGTACTTATGAGGATGGTTAGAGGGAGTCTCCCCTTATTTACATATGGAATTCCAGTCAAACGTAAATTGGGGCAAGGTGTAATAATTCGTCCATTTCTAGGAATAACTAAAGAGAAAATTGAGCAATATTGTATAGAAGAATTATTGTATCCAAGACGTGATTCCAGTAACGAATCGTCTGCTTATACAAGGAATCGTTTCCGACGAGAAATCCTGCCTTTCTTAAAAGAAGAAAACCCGATGGTCCATACCCATGTACAAAGGAAACATGAATGGGAAACGGATGATCAAAGTTTGTTAATGGCTTTAGCAGAAGAGGCGAAATCTACTATTATTACAAAAAAAAGTGAACGAAACGTTACAATTTCCCGTATCGCTCTTCTTAACATAGCCCTCCCTTTACAAAGAAGGGTGATTCATCTAATATTAAATTATCTTTACGGGAAAAATTCACCATTGATTACGTCTATACATATTGAGCAAGTACTCGAAGTGCTTCGACATGAAAAACCATCAGCCGATCTTCATTTCCCAGACTCTACCCTCATCCGACGTGAGTATGATTTATGTCATTTTATGAAAGATCATATACATGAGGTTGAACAAATAGTCCAAACGCTGCCCGTTCCTGGGAGTCTTTCGACGAAAACATGGATAATTGAGTCATATGTGACAGAAGATCAAGATATAGTTGAAAAGGACAACCAAATTGTCTTGGATTATGACATTGTATCTGGCCCTTTACTTGTTCGAAGTAAAAAACCATCCGATCGCATGACGTGTAGAGGTATGGATGGGACGAAAAAGGTAGGACGACTGTTCATTGACAGGAAGATCCCGAAACAAGATAGGGAACATTGGCCCATCATTATTGATAGTGAAGGACAAATTGTATGGGTGCCATTTTTACACAGGTCTAAAGTTGCCAATGTTGGACACGATACGAAAAAGGTATTAGTTTTGACAAGTTATAGGAACGAGAGATCTGATGAATAGTAGGAGGTTTGTTTGACATTGATAAGGGATGAAATTAAAGAAATACTTATTTCTGAGGAGCAAATACAGGAAAAGTGTAAAGAGTTAGGGAAACAAATAACAGAGGAATATGACGGAAAATTTCCATTAGTTATTGGTGTACTAAAAGGTGCTATGCCTTTTATGGGTGATTTAACAAAGCGCATTGACACTCACATAGAAATGGACTTTATGGACGTTTCTAGCTACGGAGCAGGGATGGTCTCTTCAGGAGAAGTGAAAATTGTTAAAGATTTAGATACATCTGTTGAAGGCCGTGATGTGCTCATTTTAGAAGATATTATTGATAGCGGTCTAACACTAAGTTATCTTGTGAAGCTTTTCCATTACCGAAAAGCTAAATCAGTGAAAGTAGTAACGCTATTAGATAAACCAGATGGAAGAAAAGTTGATCTCGTTCCGGATATGGCTGGATTTACGGTTCCTGATGCGTTTGTCGTTGGTTACGGACTCGATTTTGCAGAACGATATCGTAACCTACCTTACATAGGAGTTTTAAAACCGGAAATTTATGAGAGTTAATGTTTGTGAACGAAAGAACAATTATGGTACGATAAACAAAGCTGTATTGTCGTGGGAGGAGGTCAAGGATGAATCGTATATTCCGTAATACTATTTTTTATTTACTTATCTTTCTCGTTATTATTGGAATTGTAAATGTCTTTAGTACTGATCAAGCACAAGTTGAAAACGTTACGTTTACTGAATTTACTGAGAGACTTGAGCAAGGTCAGGTTAATGAGCTTTCTGTAAAGCCAGTAAGGCAAGTTTATTTAATACGAGGACAATTTACTGACCAACAAGAGGGAGAGTATTTTGAAACATATGTCCTGCAAAGTGAGCAGACTGCAGATCTGCTATTTGGACCAGGAGGAGCTGCTGCTGGCTTTGAGGTAGATGTTCAACCTGCTGATGAGACAAGTGGTTGGGTTACATTTTTTACATCGATCATTCCTTTCATCATTATCTTTATTTTATTCTTCTTCTTATTGAGCCAAGCTCAAGGCGGCGGTGGCCGTGTCATGAACTTTGGAAAGAGCAAAGCTAAGCTAGTAAGTGATGATAAGAAGAAAGCGAAGTTTAAAGATGTTGCAGGAGCGGACGAAGAGAAGCAAGAACTTGTTGAAGTTGTTGAATTCTTGAAAGATCCACGTAAGTTCTCTGCTATTGGTGCACGTATTCCAAAAGGGGTTCTTTTAGTTGGACCGCCAGGAACGGGTAAAACATTGCTTGCAAGAGCAGTTGCTGGTGAAGCGGGCGTACCGTTCTTCTCAATTAGTGGTTCGGACTTTGTTGAAATGTTTGTCGGTGTCGGTGCTTCTCGTGTACGTGACTTATTTGAGAACGCGAAAAAGAATGCACCATGTATTATCTTTATTGACGAGATTGACGCAGTAGGTCGTCAACGTGGAGCTGGACTTGGTGGCGGACACGATGAGCGTGAGCAAACATTAAACCAGTTGCTTGTTGAAATGGATGGTTTTAGTGCGAATGAAGGGATTATTATCATCGCAGCGACAAACCGTGCTGATATCCTAGACCCTGCCTTATTACGTCCGGGGCGTTTTGACCGTCAAATTCAAGTTAACCGTCCAGATGTAAATGGTCGTGAAGATGTCTTAAAAGTACATGCTCGTAACAAGCCATTAGATGATGATGTTGATTTACGAGCAATTGCAGAACGAACTCCAGGATTCTCTGGTGCAGACCTTGAGAATTTGTTAAATGAAGCTGCTTTAATTGCTGCAAGAAATAATAAAACAAAAGTAAATATGATCCATGTTGAAGAAGCGATCGACCGCGTTATAGCTGGACCTGCGAAAAAGAGTCGTGTCATTTCTCCTAAGGAGAAGAATATTGTTGCTTGGCACGAAGCTGGACATACGGTTGTAGGTGTTAAGCTTGAGAGTGCTGATATGGTTCATAAAGTTACCATTGTCCCAAGGGGTATGGCTGGTGGTTATGCGGTTATGCTTCCTAAAGAGGACCGTTACTTTATGACGAAACCTGAGTTGCTTGACAAGATTATTGGGCTACTCGGAGGGCGTGTTGCTGAGGAAGTTCAATTTGGCGAAGTAAGTACAGGAGCTCATAATGATTTCCAACGAGCAACGGCAATTGCTCGCAAGATGGTGACAGAGTATGGAATGAGTGAAAAGATGGGGCCAATGCAGTTTGGTTCTGGCAATTCTGGGGGGCAGGTTTTCTTAGGCCGAGATATTCAGAATGAACAAAATTATAGTGATGCATTCGCTCATGAGATTGACCTAGAAGTACAGAAGATTATTAAAGAGTGTTATGAACGTTGTAAACAGATTTTGACTGAGAATAAGGCAAGTTTAGATCTTGTTGCAGAGACGTTAATAAAGCTCGAAACACTTGATGCAGAGCAAATTAAATCGTTAATTAACGAAGGCAAGCTTCCTGATAACCATCATACGAATAAGTATTTAGATGGGGGCAGTGAGGCGGATATGAAGGTGAATATCAACTCTAAAAAGGATGAAGATACAACTCCGGAAGAGGTTGATGAAAAGAAAGATGAGAAGCCTTCTGCTGAAGATAAGAAAAAAGATGAATAATGATCAGGGGATGTCATATTGGCATCCTCTTTTTGTTTCGCTGTGGGACAATCTGCAAGTCCAAATGGAAGCATAAAAATGTTGCTTGTTTTATAATGAACATTGGTAAATTAAAATTGGTCTGTCTGTTATTGTGTTGATTTGCACAAAATAGGAGAGATAGCCTTTAGTATAGAGAGAAGTTGGCGGTGAGTACATATGATAATGGTAGTAGATGTAGGAAATACAAACATCGTACTAGGTGTCTATAAGGGGAAAGAGTTGCGCTATCATTGGCGAATTGCAACAAGTAGGCAAAAGACAGAAGATGAGTGGGCCATGTCATTAAAAGGCTTATTCGAACATGAAAAATTATCGTTTGGAGAAATAGAGGGAATTATTATTTCTTCAGTCGTTCCCCCGATCATGTACACGTTAGAACTAATGTGTAAAAAGTATTTCGGCATTAAACCAATGGTCATTGGCCCGGGTATTAAGACTGGTTTAAATGTTAAATATGACAATCCAAAAGAAGTAGGCGCGGATCGAATTGTGAACGCAGTTGCAGCTATTCAACTTTATGGTAGTCCGCTTATCGTTGTTGACTTTGGTACAGCAACGACATATTGCTACATTAATGAGGATAGACAATATATGGGTGGAGCTATCTCGCCAGGCATTTCAATTTCAACAGAAGCATTATATACAAGAGCATCGAAATTACCAAGAATTGAAATAGCAAAGCCAAAAAATGTACTTGGAACAAATACTGTCCACGCGATGCAAGCGGGAATATTTTACGGTTATGTTGGCCAAGTAGATGGTATTGTTAACAGGATGAAAGCCCAAGCTAGTACGGTTCCAACAGTCATTGCAACAGGAGGAATGGCTTCATTAGTGGCCTCGGAAACAGAGACCATTGATGTAGTCGAACCGTTCTTAACGCTAAAAGGGTTACAAATGATTTACGAAAAAAATGCTTAAGAAAAGAAGGGAAAAACGATTATGGAAGATTATTTAATTAAAGCAATTGGATTTGAAGGAAAAGTAAGAGCGTACTCATTAGTCGCAACGAATATGGTCAATGAAGCAGTTAGAAGGCAAGGAACATGGCCTACAGCGTCCGCTGCCTTAGGTCGTGCGATGATGGCCAGTACGATGATGGCAACGATGCTAAAGGGTAATTCAAAGCTAACGGTCAAGATTGAAGGGAAAGGTCCAATCGGGGCGATCGTGATTGATGCAAATACAAAAGGCGAGACAAGAGGGTATGTAACAAATCCGCAAACTCACTTCGATTTAAATAGCCAAGGTAAACTGGATGTTGCTCGTGCTGTAGGGACAGATGGCTTTCTTTCAGTTGTGAAAGATTTAGGATTGAAAGAGAATTTCACAGGTAGTGTACCCCTCGTCTCAGGTGAACTAGGGGAAGATTTTACGTATTATTTTGCATCGTCTGAACAAACACCATCTTCTGTTGGTGTAGGAGTGCTTGTTAACCCGGATAATTCGATATTAGCAGCGGGGGGGTTTATCATTCAAATCATGCCGGGAGCTGATGATAGCATCATTGATGAGATCGAAAAGCGTCTTTCCTCGATCCCTCCAATCTCAAAGCTGGTAGAGGCTGGCATGCCGCCAGAAGAAATGCTTTATGCACTACTTGGGGATGACAATGTGAAAATCCTTGATAAGTTACCAATTGCATTTAAATGCCAATGTTCAAAAGAGCGAGTTGAAAATGCCATCATCAGTTTAGGGAAAGATGAAATTCAAGCGATGATTGATGAAGATGGAGGTGCAGAAACCGTTTGTCATTTCTGTAACGAGGTGTATAAATTAACAGCTGAGGAGTTAAAAGAATTAGCAGAGCAAACATAATAAAAACAATAAACCTCACCTTGAAAAAAATAGGGAAATTGTAACATGTTGATTGACTTATCAGAAAACGTCTGATACTATAATCTTAACAAAACCAATAAAGTTACTAGGGATTGAGGAGGCGTCTTTATGAAAGTTGTAAATTCAGTTACAGAACTTATCGGCCAAACACCATTAGTTAAATTAAATCGTCTTGTATCAGATAAGCATGCAGATGTTTATTTAAAATTAGAGTATATGAATCCAGGAAGCAGTGTAAAAGACCGTATTGCTCTTGCGATGATTGAAGCGGCAGAAAAGGCTGGCGTGTTAAAGCCTGGCGTTACAATCGTTGAGCCTACTAGTGGTAACACAGGGATTGGACTTGCGATGGTTGCAGCAGCAAAAGGGTATAAAGCAAAATTAGTTATGCCTGAGACAATGAGTATGGAACGTCGTAACTTATTACGTGCTTATGGTGCGGAGCTAGTATTAACTCCAGGACCAGAAGGTATGGGTGGAGCGATTCGCAAAGCGACAGAACTTGCGAAAGAAGAAGGACACTTTATGCCACAACAATTTGAAAACGAAGCAAACCCTGAGATTCACCGTAATACAACAGGAAAAGAGCTTCTTGAGCAAGTTGACGGGCAAATTGATGGATTTGTTTCTGGTATTGGGACAGGTGGAACAATCACAGGTGCAGGTGGGGTACTAAAAGAAAACTTCCCGAATCTTCACATTGCAGCAGTTGAGCCACAAGATTCACCAATTCTTTCAGGTGGAAACCCTGGACCTCATAAAATCCAAGGGATCGGTGCTGGATTTGTACCGAAAATTCTAGATACAGATATTTATGATTCAGTTATTCAAGTTTCGACTGAACAAGCGTTTGAATATGCACGTGCTGCAGCGCGTGAAGAAGGAATCCTAGGTGGAATTTCTTCTGGTGCAGCAATTTATGCAGCTCTTCAATTAGCAGAGAAGCTTGGACCTGGTAAGAAAGTAGTAGCAATTATTCCTTCAAACGGTGAGCGTTACTTAAGTACACCACTATATCAATTTGAAGACTAATGTATAGCGAAAAAGACTATGAGGGTAGGCCTCATAGTCTTTTTGTGTTGATTAAAGTGCATTGAATTGCATTTGGGGGGAACGATAAGAGTTGATTAGAATGTGAAAGGAGCATACGAAAAAGTGAGTGAAATCATTGTTATTTTGCTTAGGACCATTGTAGTGTTTATCATCATTCTAACGTTTTTTAGATTTATGGGAAAAAAGGAATTAGGAGAATTAAGTTTACTAGATATTATCGTTTCTCTTATGATCGCGGAACTTGCCGTTATTGCTATTGAAGATCCAGAAGTTTCAATGGCGAGGGGATTAGCTCCTATTTTCTTATTAATCCTAATTCAAGTAATACTCACTACAGTGAGTTTGAAAAATCAACGATTTAGGGACCTCATTGAAGGTAGGCCAGTCATGATTATAGAAAAAGGGAAGATCAATCAAACAAATATGAGAAAGCAGAGATACAACCTTGATGATGTCTTATTCCAACTTAGAGAAAAAGGAATTTCTGATATTAGACAGGTTGATTTTGCTATTTTAGAAAGGTCAGGAAACTTATCAATTTTCCGGAAAGAAGATACGAGTTCCCTCTTCACTCTCCCGTTAATCCAAGATGGTGTCATCCAAGACGACCACCTGAAGGTCATTGAAAAAACAAAAGAGTGGTTGTTATCGGAATTAGCAAAAAGAGGGTACGAACAAATTAAAGATATTTTTTATTGTAGCTACATGAAAGGGCAGTTTTTTATAGAAGAGAAAGATAAGAGGACTGTTAGTAAGTGATTTGTGGAATTAAGGAATTCATTAGAGCCTGTCCAAAAAGGGGAAAATCACCTTTTTTAGACAGACTTTTTAATAATTTGTTTTTACCTCTCTAATGTTCTCATGTAGAATAGACAAAAAGGAATGGAGACGGGAGTGAAGGCATTGCAACAGAATAAGACGAAATCATTAAACCGGACAAGCAGAGTGAAGTCTTTCTCTCTTAGTCAAGAAAAATGGTTTGAAAGTTACCGGGCATTAGCAGCAAGTGAACCTCAACATGTTCTATTAGAGAGTGGAAGAGGGGGACGTTATCATATTATCGGACTAAAACCATTTGCAACGATTTCTGGAAAAGGACAGACGTTGTCTTTTGAAAAGGGCGGGCACATTGAAACGAAAAAAGGGCCGTTACTTGAAAGTTTAAAAGAAGTTCTTGCGTCATATACTCAAGAGACAATTCCAGAACTGCCTCCTTTTCAAGGTGGAGCGATTGGGTATTTTTCGTATGATATTGTCCGAGAAATCGAAAACATACCGGAAATAGGGGCAGATGACTTAGCCTTACCTGATTTATACTTTATGCTTTTTAACGAAGTGTTTGTTTATGATAATGACAAAGAGGTCATGTGGGTCATACTTCATGGGCAAAAGCATGAGGGTGACATGCTAGAGAAGAAAGTAGAACAATATACAAAGCAGTGGAAAGAAGGTAGCGAGGAGGATGTTGTACGGATCAGGAAGAAGAAGGAAAGAGCAACTACTGTTCAGTCTTCCTTAACTGAAGAAGCCTTCTGCGAAGCTGTTGAAAAGATTAAGAAATATATAGCAGCAGGAGATGTCTTTCAAGTTAACTTATCGGTAAGGCAATCGAAGGAAATGGTAACTGAGCCATTTCATGTGTATGAAGTATTACGAAAGTTAAATCCATCACCATATATGAGTTATTTTCAAACTCCTCAATTTCAGTTTGTAAGTGCCTCACCTGAGCTATTGGTTAAAAAAAATGGTTCAGAGTTAAGTACAAGACCTATTGCTGGGACTCGTTCACGAGGAAAGAACGAGCAGGAAGACCAACAGCTAGCTGATACATTAATTAATAATGAAAAGGAACGGGCTGAACACGTTATGCTCGTTGACTTAGAAAGAAATGATTTAGGTCGTGTTTCTGCTTATGGAACAGTAGAAGTCGATGAGTTGATGGTGATAGAAAAGTACTCACATGTGATGCACATTGTATCCAATGTTAAAGGGACGTTATCAGATCAACATGACCTTTATGATGTCATTCGGGCAACGTTTCCAGGAGGAACGATTACAGGTGCACCGAAAGTGAGAACGATGGAAATTATAGAAGAGCTTGAACCTGTGCGAAGAGGCATTTATACTGGATCTATAGGCTGGATCGGATTTGATGAGAATATGGAGTTAAACATTGCTATTCGTACAATGGTTTGCAAAGATGGAAAAGCCTACGTGCAGGCTGGTGCAGGTGTTGTCATTGATTCCATTGCAGCTAATGAATACAAAGAGTCATTAAAGAAAGCTAGAGCACTTTGGCATGCGCTAGAGATTAGTGAAGAAGAGTTGAGTGAAGATATTGTCAGTTTGAGTTGAGGAGGAGTTTTTAATGATATTAATGATTGATAATTATGATTCTTTTACGTACAATTTGGTTCAATATTTAGGAGAAATGGGGCACGAATTAGTTGTCAAACGTAATGATCAAATTACGTTAGAGGAAGTTGAAGAGCTCTCCCCTGATTTTATTATGATTTCACCAGGGCCAAAAAGTCCAAACGAAGCAGGGGTAAGTTTAGATACGATTAAGCATTTTGCTGGAAAAATCCCTATCTTTGGGGTTTGTCTTGGGCACCAATCGATCGCTCAAGTTTTCGGGGGTGATGTCATTCGTGCTGAACGCTTGATGCACGGGAAAACGTCAGATATTACTCATAACAATGAAACCATTTTTAAGGGGCTGCCTTCCCCGCTGACAGCAACAAGGTATCATTCACTTATTGTAAAGAAAGAGACGCTGCCAGATTGTTTTGTTGTAACAGCTGAAACAGATGAAGGTGAAATTATGGCCATTCGTCACCGAGACTTGCCGATAGAAGGGGTTCAATTTCATCCAGAGTCTATTATGACAGCAGAAGGCAAGCAGCTCTTGAGGAATTTTATAGAAACGTATGGCAAGGAGAAATCAACGTGTTCGTCTATATAAATGGTCAGATTGTAAGCAAAGAGCAGGCGGTCGTTTCAGCCTTTGACCATGGATATATGTACGGTCTAGGTCTGTTTGAAACGTTTCGCGTTGATGATGGTCATCCATTTTTATTGGATGACCATTTTCGGCGTTTACAGGCCGGCTTGCAGACGTTAGGCATAAGCTGGTCGATGGAGCGGGAAGTTGTTCTAGAGATTATTCAAAGGTTGCTGAGGGCAAATAACTTACAGAGTGCGTATGTAAGGTGGAATGTATCAGCTGGCCCACAAGATCTTGGTTTGTATACAGGAGAGTATGAGGAGCCAACGGTCATTGTTTATATGAAGCCGCTCCCTATAGGTCAAGTAGATTCGAAGCGAGCGAAAGTATTAACTATTAAGAGAAATACTCCAGAAGGATCAACGCGGTTAAAGTCACATCATTATTTAAATAATGTTTTGGCAAAACGCGAAATAGGCGATGATAATACGGTGGAAGGGATCTTTTTAACTGAAGATGGGTTTGTTGCAGAGGGAGTGGTTTCCAATCTTTTTTGGGTGAAAAACCAAGTTGTTTATACACCATCGATTGAGACAGGGATTTTAAATGGGATTACGAGACAGTTTATTCTTGCTTTATTAGAGGAAAAAGGAATTTCGTATGAGCATGGTTTTTATCGTTTGGACGATGTGATGAATGCAGATGAGGCGTTTATTACAAACTCGATACAAGAGGTTGTTGTCTTGTCCTCTTTTAACGGAAAGGAGTATAAAGGGGAAGCGGTTTTAACTGAACAATTAAAGCGAGCGTTTCATATTTATCGGAAACAGCTTTGGAGTAGAGTGGATCTTAAAGGAGGAAGCGAATGAGTAAGGACTTAGAGAGTAAGCGCACACGTATAATGGGGATTTTAAATGTCACGCCAGATTCCTTTTCGGATGGGGGCAAATATACGGATATAGAACTTGCCGTCGAACGTGCTAAACAACTTGTCGCAGATGGTGCTGATATTATTGACATCGGCGGTGAATCAACGAGACCAGGAGCAAAGCAAGTTGAGGTAGGAGAAGAAATAAGACGAGTCATTCCAATTATTGAAGCAGTTGCAAAAGAGATAAATGTACCGATTTCTGTTGATACATACAAAGCAGAGGTAGCCAAGCTTGCGATTGAAGCTGGGGCCGATATTATTAATGACGTCTGGGGAGCGAAATGGGACAAGGATATGGCAAAAGTCGCTGCGGATTATAATGTTCCGATTATCTTGATGCATAATCGTAATGATCCAACTTACCGCAATCTCATGAAAGATGTTATTCATGATTTAGAAGAAAGTATTTCTATATGTTTAGGTGCAGGTGTTTCAAAAGAAAACATTATATTGGATCCTGGCATTGGTTTTGCTAAAAGTCATGAGGAAAATCTAGAAGTGATGAGAAATTTAGATTTAATTGTAAAAATGGGATATGAGGTACTGCTTGGTACTTCTAGGAAGTCTTTAATTGCTAAAACATTGAATCTCCCTGTTGATGAGCGAGTAGAAGGGACAGGAGCAACGGTTTGTTTTGGAATTATGAAGGGATGTCAAATTATGCGCGTACACGATGTGAAAGAAATGTCTCGGATGGCGATCATGATGGATGCCTTAGTAAGGAGTGAGTAGACGATGGATAAAATTTATATGAATCAGCTTGCTTTTTATGGTTATCATGGCGTTTTTCAAGAAGAAAACAAATTAGGTCAGCGATTTCTTGTGGATTTAATTTTAAATGTAGACTTAAAAAAAGCGGGAACAACAGATGATCTTCAAACGACGATTAATTATGGAGATGCCTATAAAAGAGTTAAGGATATAGTTGAGGGAAAACCCTACAGGCTTGTTGAATCCGTTGCAGAAGCGATTGCAAGTGATTTACTAAGTGCCTATGAAATGCTACAGGAAATTACAGTGAAAGTGATAAAACCGGATCCGCCGATTCCAGGACATTATCATTCTGTTGCTGTAGAAATAACGAGGTCAAGATCATGAAGCATGACGTATATATCGCATTAGGATCAAATATTGGTGATAGAGCTGACCACTTGGAAAAGGCCCTACAGTTGCTAAAAAGCCAAGAAGATATTCAACTAATTACACGTTCGTCGATTTATGAAACAGATCCAGTTGGATACGTAAATCAGCAATCGTTTTTGAATATGGTCGTGCATATAAAAACAACAAAGTCAGCAAGGGAAATATTGGATGTAACTCAGTCAATTGAGCATCAATGCGGACGTGAGAGAGAGATCAGATGGGGTCCTCGAACAATTGATCTTGACATTTTACTGTATGGCGAAGAGAATATGATGTTGGAGAACCTAATTATCCCTCACCCAAGAATGTGGGAAAGGGCATTTGTGATTGTCCCACTTATGGAAATTCATCCGACTCTCTACGCAGAGCACCTTGAACAAACAATTCAAGAGATATATGATGAACTACCAGATAAAGAAGGGGTAAGAAAATGGAATCCACAAACTATGGCAAAAAAATAAGAGCTTACCGAAAGCTCAAAGGATATACGCAACAAGAATTTGCAAAACAAGTAGGGATGTCTGTGTCTGTTTTAGGTGATATCGAGAGAGGCAATAGGCAGCCAAACGATACAATGCTAGAACAGATGGCGAAAGTATTAAATATATCAAAGTTTCAATTGCTATAAAAGTAGAACCGTTTTTTTTGGAGGTGAAAGGTATGTTAAAGATCGGGAATATTGAAATGAAAAATCAAGTTGTGCTTGCACCAATGGCCGGTGTTTGTAATCCAGCCTTCCGATTAATCGCAAAAGAATTTGGTGCTGGTTTAGTCTGTGCAGAGATGGTTAGTGATAAAGCGATTTTACATGGAAATGAGAAATCACTAAGCATGTTATATGTTGATGAACGTGAGAAGCCATTAAGTTTACAAATTTTTGGCGGTGAAAAAGAAACATTAGTAGAGGCTGCCAAGTTCGTTGATAAAAACACAAATGCAGATATTATTGATATTAACATGGGATGCCCAGTGCCCAAAATCACAAAATGTGATGCTGGTGCAAGATGGTTGCTTGATCCAAACAAGATTTATGAAATGGTTGCAGCAACAGTTGACGCAGTAGATAAGCCTGTAACAGTAAAAATGCGTATCGGTTGGGATTCTGATCATGTCTATGCTGTAGAAAATGCCCGTGCAGTTGAACGTGCAGGAGGTAGTGCAGTGGCTGTGCATGGTCGTACACGAGTTCAAATGTATGAAGGGAAAGCCGACTGGAATATCATTAAAGATGTAAAAGACTCTGTGAACATTCCTGTTATCGGAAATGGAGATGTAACGACTCCGCAAGAGGCACGTCGTATGTTAGATGAAGCGGGGGTTGATGGCGTTATGATTGGACGCGCAGCGCTAGGGAACCCTTGGATGCTTTATCAAACGATACAATACTTGGAGAATGGTACACTTACTGATGAACCAACTCCACGTGAAAAAATTGATGTGTGCATGATTCATTTAGATCGTCTCATCAAATTAAAAGGCGAACATGTTGCTGTTCGTGAAATGCGTAAGCATGCAGCGTGGTATTTAAAAGGGATGCGCGGAAATGGTCGAGTGCGTGATAAAATTAATAGCTTTGAATCAAGAGCTGATGTAGCAAATACTCTTTATGCATTTGTAGATGAGGTAGAAGCTCAAGAGGCTGAGCAATCAAGTGCTGTTTGACTTTTCTAATAGACTTCACTATAATTCGTTTGTAATTATTAAACTGTCAGTGTGATACGCTGGCAGTTTTTCTACATATAAAAACAGACAAAATAGGCTAAAATGATTGATGATAGAGGAGATGATGTATATGACTCAAGAGCTTGAGTTAAATGATCAGCTAGCTGTACGTAGGGACAAGTTAGCAAAACTACAACAACAAGGACAAGACCCTTTTGGCGGACGGTTTGAGCGCTCTCATACGGCAACTTCGATGAGCGGGGCATACGGTGAACAAACAAAGGAAGAACTAGATGAAGCAGGTCATGAAGTGACTCTTGCTGGACGAATTATGACAAAGCGTGGCAAAGGAAAAGCGGGATTTGCCCATATTCAAGATTTAACGGGACAAGTACAAATCTACGTTCGGAAAGATGCAGTTGGCGATGAACAATATGATTTGTTCAATACAATTGATATTGGTGATCTTGTAGGTGTAACGGGTACGGCGTTTAAGACAAAGGTAGGAGAGCTTTCTATTAAGGTTACCAATTTTCAGTTGCTTTCTAAATCGCTAAGACCGTTACCCGATAAATTCCATGGATTAAAAGATATCGAACAGCGCTATCGTCAACGTTATGTCGACCTCATTGTTAATCCAGAGGTGAGAGATACGTTTGTATTACGTAGTAAAATTTTGCAATCTATGCGTCGTTATTTAGATTCAAAAGGATATTTAGAGGTAGAAACCCCGACAATGCATTCAATTGCAGGGGGAGCTTCAGCTCGTCCGTTTGTTACTCATCACAATGCATTGGATATGACTCTTTATATGCGAATTGCCATTGAGCTGCATTTAAAGAGACTTATTGTTGGTGGTTTAGAAAAAGTTTATGAGATTGGTCGTGTGTTCCGTAATGAGGGTGTATCAACTCGCCATAACCCTGAATTCACAATGATTGAGCTGTATGAGGCATATGCTGACTACAATGACATAATGGAATTAACGGAGGAATTAGTTGCTCACATTGCTAGAGAAGTACTTGGAACAACTAAGGTTACTTATGGTGAATATGAAGTGGACCTAGAGCCAAAGTGGAAACGAGTTCACATGGTTGATGCTATTAAAGAGAAGACTGGCGTTGATTTCTGGAAGGAAATGACTGATGAAGAGGCGCGTGCAATTGCAAAGGAACATAATGTACACGTGAAAGAAACAATGACATATGGACATGTTGTTAATGAGTTCTTTGAGCACTTTGTCGAAGAGGATTTAATTCAGCCGACTTTTATTTACGGTCATCCTTTAGCTATTTCGCCATTGGCTAAGAAAAATCCAGAGGACCCTCGTTTTACAGATCGTTTCGAATTATTTATTGTTGGCCGTGAGCATGCTAATGCATTTACGGAGTTAAATGATCCAATTGATCAACGTGAACGTTTCGAACAGCAGCTCGTTGAACGTGAGCAAGGGGATGATGAGGCTCATATGATGGATGAAGATTTCGTTGAAGCCCTTGAGTATGGTATGCCTCCAACGGGTGGTCTTGGAATTGGGATCGACCGTCTAGTTATGCTATTGACGAATTCTCCTTCAATACGAGACGTTCTTTTATTCCCGCAAATGCGACACCGTGAGCAAGGGGAGTAAATGCTCTAGTTTTCTTTTGTAAACAGGATAGTTAAAAGGGGCATGGTTCTAGAAAAATATTTAGCTTGAATTCATGCCTCTTACTTATTGTTGAGCTTCTTTTTGATATTTAATTTAAATATTTTTTTAAAAAGGGTTGCAATAAAAATGTAGGGATGTTATATTATTTCTTGTCGCCAAGACGACTTAAAGAAATTCAAAAAACAAGTTGACATTACAATTTGGTTTTGGTATGATACAAAAGTCGCCAAGATACGACAAGTTAGTTCTTTGAAAACTGAACAAAAGCCAAGCGAAGTAGAGATACATGATATCTCGTTAATTTCTTAGTGATTTTTAAATCACATAAAGTATCGTTAGCGATACATTTTGAGCTAATCAGCTTGCCATTTTTATGGAGAGTTTGATCCTGGCTCAGGACGAACGCTGGCGGCGTGCCTAATACATGCAAGTCGAGCGGACT
>NZ_JAWRVK010000026.1:0-61354 GCF_036663575.1 Halalkalibacter flavus | reverse complement strand
CAATGGGGGATTATATGTATAAAGCAAATTTAAAAAAGTATTTAAACAGATTTCTTATTTTGTTAATTGGAGTCTTTCTTATTTACAGTATTTATGTTCAGTTAGAGTATAGACACTACGTTAATCAGAGTATAGATAGAAATTATGACCATTTATCAATTATAGCTGTTAAAGGTAATAATTTGGCTGACAGGCTGGATGAATTTATTCATTTACCTATTGAAAAAGAAGAATTTAGTGAAGTGAAAAGTGAGTTATACAACTCATGGAAGGTTGTTAACGGAGAAAGTAAAAGCATTCATTCATATTTATATGCTATTTCGACGCTACATATGGGAGACGAAGCATCTGATTGGGAATTACTACAATTTAGCTTATTTCGTGTTGAAGAATTTATATATGGTATGACTCTAAAGTTTCTTGAACATCATTCATATACTATAAGTAGTAAGGAAAAGGAAAAAATGGAAGCAGTTATTAAAGTTTATAGAATTATTAATGAAGAGACAGAAAATGATTTGGTTGATGTAGAGATTATTTTACAGTCAATAAAGGAGCCATTGCTAGTTATAGACGATAATTACTCTGGTACACTTGAACGATTAGGTAGGTAAACAAATAAAAAGTTAGATTATTAAGCTCTAACGGAGAGCGATAGTACAAGAGGCTGTCGCTTGTTCAACTATTGAGGCAGGATAACACAAGAAGAAAGATAAATAAATGGGGGGAGATTACTTTTATGTTATGGATAATAACTCAAGATACAAAAGTCTTAGTAAATGTTAAAGAAGTAACCGTAAAAGGCAATTTTATTGAAGGTGTTGTTAGCAGAAGTTTTTTCGTCTATTGGAGTAAAGTATTGGGGAAATATGAAACAAATGACAGAGCGAAAGAAATAGTTAAAGAAATTTATTCGAAAATAGAACAAGGCAATAGTAGTATAATAACCTTTTCAATGCCTGCTAAATGATTTTTACTCTTAAAGTAACGGGTGCGATTGCTAAATAAAGAGTAATCGCTTCTTCTTGTTGAAGTAAGAAGCATTAAGAATAAACCATCTTATATGGACATACCTATGCCAAATAAAGGTAAAATCTAATTAAGAGGTGGTTTAAAGTGAGGAAGTTTATAGTTATTGGTTTAAGCTCTCTATTTGTAATTAGTGCAATATCTTTATTCACCATTTCTAACACCCAAGTAAGTAGTAGTGAGGAAGAAATTGTAGTTAGTGATGTAGGGCATGCCGTAGACGAAGAGTATATTGAGAAACTCAATGAGGAAAACATGAGATTGGCTCAATTTATGACATCTCGGTTAGAAGGTACAAATG
Organism: Halalkalibacter flavus; assembly: GCF_036663575.1. NCBI lineage: Bacteria > Bacillati > Bacillota > Bacilli > Caryophanales > Bacillaceae > Halalkalibacter > Halalkalibacter flavus. Next base: position 60,024 of record NZ_JAWRVK010000026.1, on the reverse strand, counting down.
TGCGGTTAACAACGATAGAGAATGTTATCGAAAAGGTACCAAATCGTTTGTTACACGTAGAAGCGGTGTCACTTGATGTCAATGATGATATTGAAGTTATTGTAGATGAGGTTATTCAAGAAGCAGTTACAGAGTCTATAATACAAGAAGATGAACTTTACGAAATTATTATCAAAGATTAAAATTATTCTAACGGGTAGCTTTAATGAAATAAAGATCATAGAAATAATCAAACTTTTTTATAAAAGAATGGTTCAATTGAATATAGAAAAAGCGTGTTTTGATCAGTCAAAACACGCTTTTTCTATTTGCTATTTTATCAAGGTTTATAGAGTTAATTTAATCAAACTTTATTTCAATGCTACATTATTGACGGTTAATTCCCCTTTAAAACAATGATGTCATTCTTCCTTTTCTGCGCGATATTGACTTAACCGTTCTCTTAATACATCGCCATCAAACGCCTCCTCATATTCTCGTAAGGCATGCTGAAGTCGAACTTCAGCAATGAGCTTTCGAGCATCGGCATTCGATAACTTACTAATGAGCTGCTCAACCACATCACGCATTAACGCTGTTCGAGTCACACCTTTTGTGCTAATTTCATCAACATATCGATTCAATTTTTCAAAAGCATCTGCTGACATACTGACGCGCATCGATTCCGATTCCTCTGGTTTATCCAGTAAAACAGCTTTATCATAAATCGGCTTATACTCTTCTAAAATAAATCGTTCTATGGCTGCGTTACGGTCACGAAACGGAATAAACTGCTCTAGCACATCCTTCGTACCTTTTTCAAAATAAAAACTTGAATGACGTACTTCTCGCTTTTTTGGAAGCGAGTCATTCTGATTCTTTAATTTTTCAAGTAGCTGATTCATGATGTGACGCATTAAAGAGGAACGATTTGCTTTATATCCAGCTTCTCGTACGATCTTCACCAATTCATTGAGCCTTGCATCGGTATTTTCATCAAAATGAAACTTTTCAGGTTTCAATCCTTTTTTATCGCCTTCATTGATGATGCTCAACTCACCCGGCAATTGATAATCATTCAATACATAGTTCCTCAAAATTTTAGACTGGACGGATGAATCAACCTTTGATTTAAAGGCTTCCGCTTGCCCAAGGAACAATGAGAAAGATACTTGTTTCATAAAAAGCAGCTCCTACATGTAAAGTTTTTCTTCTGGAATGTCATAACCCTTTGACACTCCATAACGGCGCAATATAAAAGCATTTAACGCCAATCTAAAGCCTTCATCATCCAATCTTGAAATAATATCAAGTGGTTCAACCATTTCATTAGAATTGAACAAATGAACAGCAAGCTTTGCTAGTACACAAAGTCCGCTGCTGAAGTCTTGTTCTTCAAACATTTTTTCAGAATCAAATTCACCATGCTTTGCCTTAAAATAAGGTTTCATTTTCCGGTACAATTCCTGATTTCCGGTCATTAGGTAAACAACAGATAAATATTCTTTATTTGTTCTATAATGATCTGCCATATCTTCAACCCGAAATCGGGAATATCTTGCTTCATGCTCTTGGTTTATAAATTGAAAGTTCATTAAAATTACCTCCATTTTTTTCTTGATTGTTAATCCCTTATAATATATACCATTTGGACACTATGTTATTCTTTTAACAAGCTCCGGGGATCAGCCGGAGCTTCAGTAACATACAATACTCAAGCACAAGAGTATTATAAAGTAAGTATACCCGACTTTACGTCTTATTTGAAGCTAGATCATCCTTTTTCCTTCACCTTTTCTTGTCTTTCTGTCCGAATAATCATCGGTCTTTTTTTATCTTTTTCAATGTTCTCTAAATACTTCACCAGATAACTTTCCGTAATTCTTGTTGGTACATAACCCAAACGAGTACGAATGATATTTTCCACGACAAACGCCTTTTTCGTGTAGTACATGTAATCACGTCCCGTTTCTTTTTCAATCTCTTTAAATTCATTTGCTCCCTGTTCACCGGCACGATGGAAAGTATGCATATGATGATACATATTAGAACGCTCGTTTCTAATTATTTTCAGCAAATACAATAGTTCAAACGTTGAAAACACCATCAATTCAGGGGTTGTTTTCTCTATATGAGTGTCAAAAGCCATATCCCGAAAACGTACGTCTAACCGTTCTCGATTCTCTTTTACAATGCTTGCTGCAAGAGTCATCGAACAAAAATCACAATAATATTGCTGCTGGTTCACCTTTTCAATGTTGCTGCCGCAATAAGGACATGTTTTCATTTTTGATCCTCTCCCTTTTTCAATGGTTTCATACGTTTTTCTATTGGACCCGATGGGGGATCTCCCCCATCATTATTATACTATTTGGACACTATAATACCAACCTTTATATGGTGCTTTTTGCCTTTGTCACTACAAATAATGAACCATCACTTAACTGAAGATTTCGTAATCATTTTACAATAATTTTCGGCAGCCTGCTGGCAAATTAGCTTTAATCGCTCTTCTACACTTTTCTTTCTCCATTCTCCTACTTGTATATTCATCGATCTTTCCCCCACTCTAAAAGGTTAAATAATGCTTCACAATACGTTTGACCGTACAAAAAATTCAAGATTTCTCTTCTATTGTTTTCACTAACGACTATGGCAAGCTCTACATCTCTAATTTCAGATGGATCAAGGTTTAGTTCTTCACGTTCATCAAACAAGTCTTTTAGTTCTTCTAGAAGAAGTTTCATAATATCCTCCTTGGATAAGGGGCGTAAGCCCCTCTGCATTTTTTAGTAGAGGGGAAGAACCCCCTCTACTATATATATTTCTAGTTTCTAGCATCGCACTTTTGACAATACATCAACCTTAGTGGATGGCCATCGTCCTTTATGCTTGTGATTTTGTACGTTACTTTTGCCAACGCTTTTCAGCTGATCCTTTGGGCTTTATCAACTCCTTTCTATATTTATATTATACCACTTAGACACTAAACAATCAATAAAAATGTTGATTTTATATCAAGCTTTTTACGTTTCTCAAAATATTTTTCCGCTTCACTTAAAAGTAAAAATCTCCCGATGCGCTTTCTTTTTCTGTAAACTCTGTAAAAACTGCCTTCCTTTTTAATTGAAAAAATACCTTCCTTTTTCATAATCATTTTGCTTTCCCCTTTCGATTATTGGTTAGTTTTCTAATGGACATTTGGAGAAATTTTGACTTTCACATTGGGCGCATGGTAGTAGTTTTTCTTTGCAAATAGGACACTGTTGCTTTATCATTTTTGTCCATCCCTTTATTCTTCATCCCATTCGGGCGCTGGTGTTATCGTGATTGCTGGATACGCCGCTGGCAATGTCCATCCTTCCGTTTCTAAATGCTCTATTGTCTTATTATAAATTTCATTAGGATGTGGTGTATTAGACCAAATCATGGCTGATAGTTCTACTTCTCCATAATCAAAAATTACTCGAAACGTCATTCTGACCAACTCCTAAAAGATTTTTTGTTTTTTGCTTTTAAGGTCTTTTTTCCTTTCGTTTTTTCTTTTGTCTTGTGAAGAATGCTAGCTCACATTGATTTTTCCTTTTAAAGCAAAGGGGCAAAGTATCCCCCTTTGCTTTTCCTCTTCCTCTTTTTTTATTACAGATAACCTTTTTCTTTTAAGCTGACATGTTTTCCTGATTGTGTCACAATCACATGGTCCAGGACATCAATCCCTAAAATCTTGCCGACTTCTGAAAGTCGCTTAGTGACTTCAATATCCTCTCGGCTCGGTGTTGGATCGAAAGCTGACGGATGGTTATGGCTGACAATGATGGAAGCCGCATTATTCAGAATGGCGCATTTCATAACGTCTCTTGGGTGGACAATGCTTGCATTTAAGCTTCCAACATGCGCTCTATGAAGCCCGATGACCATATTTTTTGTGTTGAGCATTATTACAAGAAAAACCTCTCTGTCCTCGTCTGCGATGTAGGAAGCCGCTAACGTTTGCGCATCTTCTGGAGATTTAATTTGATAGTTGGCAAATCGTTCTGAAACTTCCCTTATTTCCTGTTTGATTCGTACTACTTCAAAGATTGGCTCTAAATCCATTTTTCAAAAACTCCTTTGTGCTTGTGATTTTGTACGTTACTTTTGCCAACGCTTTTCAGTTTGTCAGCTGATCCTTTGGGCTTTCTCAACTCCTTTCTATATTTATATTATACCATTAAGACACTAAATAATCAATGAAAATGTAGATATTTCAAGGATGTTTTTTTCAACCTTTCGTGACGTTTCTTTCGTACTATTCTTAAATAAAATCACCTTCCCGGTCTAGGAAAGGTGATTGATCCTTTGTGCTTGTGATTTTGTATGTTATCGATGCTTATTTCTCGTTTGTTTCTTCTTCTGTTCCTAAAATATAGTCTGTCGCTTTTTGCGCTTGTGCTGCTGCTTGAACAATTAACCGATTGTCATCTTTTAACGCTCGTAGCCAAGAGTGAATATAACTAGCTGAGTTATCAAGTGTTTGATTATCAATTCCAGCAACACCGCATAGCATCGAAGATCCAAGCTCTGCCACTAGCTCTTCCTTCGAATACACTTCATCGCCAAACGCTACATTCTGAGTGGTTACACCTGGGCGATCAAGTCGGCTTTTATGACCGGTACTGTGAACCATTTCATGAAATAGCGTCGAATAATATTCTTCAGCTATTGGAAAATCCTTTATTGGTGGGCAATTGATACGGTCAAACGTTGGATAGTAGACGGCTTTTCCTGATTGAAATGTATAATCAGGAGCATTTATGTAGCCTTTATAGATTTCCTCCGCTTTCTCAATCGGATTGTGATCAAATGTCGTTTCTTGTCGCTTACTCTGCAACCCTTCTACTTGCGTATTAATCTCAAATACTCTGTAGTAGCGAAGATAGGGGATTTTTTCAATCTCTCCACTTTCTTTATCTTCTTTTTCTAACCATTTCCAAAACACAACTATATGGGATTTCTCCCCTTTCTTGATTTTTGCACCTGCTTCTTTAATTTGATTAAACGTTGCATACTCGCCAGCCTCTAATAAAAAAGTATTAATGCCTCTATACGCTTTCTGAGTCTTCCAGTTCACTGCTCCACCGTTAATCCATGGTTTCCGCCAAGGGATAACACCCTTTTCCAACTTCTCAATAATTTTTTCGGTAATCATGTCATATACGCTTTTTTTAGCCATGTGTTTTGTCTCCTTTGAATTTGATTTTTTCTTTTTTCCTTTTGACTTGCGAAGCGAATTCATTTCCCAAAGGGAAGGATTTTTTCCCTTTTGCACGGAGAACGAAAAACACGTATAGGCAATGGGTCAAGGGCGTTCTTAGCTAAAAAGTTTTTGCTGTTGCGAAGCGTTTTTAAGCAAAAAGTTTTTTGCCCCTTGAACCGATTGTCTAGCCGTCTTAGTTTCTAGTAGGAAGGGGTAAGGGGCCCCACCTGCTAGAAACTTAGTCGGCTTGCGCTGTTTTACGATTCGCAGTCAAAAGGAAAAAAAGTTCAAATAAAAAAGCAACCGAATTTGGTTGCTATCCTTTGATCTTTTAGTCTTTTGAACTTTAGAGTCGTTCACTCGTTAAGAAACGCAATGGAACAAACAGAATGTTGATGGATGGCTAACTACACGATTTTTTTTGTAGTTGGCCATCCATCTTACAGTCTGTTGTTCGCTTGTGTTTTAGAGGGAATCGAGATGCCATAGAATGTTAGGTTGCGTGATCTTGGCAATCTTACAGTCTATGAGCAGACCCATAGGGCGCCCCAACTATGTCCTAGTCCTTACTATCACTTGATCTTACATCTTTTGTTCTCGTGCCTTACCTTTATTTCTAAAGAAAAAAAGACAGTCGTTAAGTTAAATAAATATAACTTAACGACTGCCTATTCAAAGATGAACAACAACATAAAATTCCTTATTGGGTGTTTTAGTCTTGATTTCCCGAAAAGGTAGAATAACTGAAAATGAGATCCAATTATCGATTCTCTAAAGTACGCCGATTCATCACCTGTACTAAAATATCGGATATCAGTTTAGCGTTCTCAAAAAGAATTTGATTTTTGGTGTATGGATCAATGTATTGTCCGAGTCCGGAGCTAAGATTGACTTCAAACTCCCCAGTATCTAAGATTTGACCTTTCATGATAGGATTGCTTGCCCTATACATTCTGTAGTGTTCCAATACGGTACAAGTGGAAAGGACAAGGGGTCTCAGCATTTCTTCTAAGTCTGGATACATGTCTCTTGCGATTTCTTCGTTGAGAATAAAGTTGATCCCATTGTTTTCTACGTCAAATCTAAATAAAAAGATCAATATATATATACAGCTCCTTAATTGTTTGCAAAAATCATCAGCCTAAAGGCTGAAAGTCAAGCTAAAGCTTGATAAATCAACTATAAGGCCCAGTTTTTGTGTGGTTATAAGGGCAGAATTAACCATCTTTATTGTAACTGATCAATTGGTTCTCCGTTGACGAAGACCTTGCATCGACGACAATAAAGATGAATCATGTTATTTTCTTTAACATTTTTGAAATCGCTCATGTCTTTGCTGGTGAATTTACAACTGGGACACTCGTATCCGAAAAAATTTGCCTTTTCATCATATTCAAACAAATTACCACACCTCGAATATACGTTCTTATTTTGAGTATAACAAATACGAACGAATTTTTACAGTACGTTCGGTTGTAGGACAAACTGTATCTCGAATATACATCATGCAACGACCTGGACGCACGACAGACGTATTAAGGTCGTTGCAAGGCATATTCCTATTAAAATTTAAAAAAAGCAATTAAAAAAGAAATACCGAAGCCCCAAAGAACCATTTTTTCGAATAGGTTATCTTCATCCTTCTTTCTAACTTCGTAAGAAGAATACCCCCCATTATCTCGAACTTTTATTAAATCCAACTCATAATCATCATCCGAATCGGACACTAATTCCTCCGCCAGTTGTTCGTTGTACATCGTATCCTCTGGATGGTCTGGAACGAATCTCCCCATCGAGTCTCGTTTTCTCTGAACGGGTATTCTGAGCATTTGTTCCTCTCTCATTAACTCTTCCAGTAGCATCATTTTCAACATTCTGTCTGTACGTCTCATTTACGTACCTCCCTCCATTTATGGGTCCCCCCTCTTCCGAAGCAGCAACCACGGTGGATTCCTGGGTGGATAGCCACAAATCTTGATTAGAGAGGAGGAAGTTTGGGATAGGAAAAGAAGAATTTTGTTTTAGATGATTGCTTAAAAGATTTTTAAACTCCTTACTATGTGCAGCAACATGAAATGCTAACCTCATGATTTGATTTCTATCTAGATGAGTGCAATGGAATAATTGATTAATATGTTCCTTGTATTCATTTGGGTAACGAATAGTAGGTCTGTAAGTCATTAAGCACCCTCCTTAACAGATTCTTCTCGAAGGTACTCTAACCACTTACGTCCCTCTTCTGTAAGGTATATGTCTGCTGTTTTTACCATCTCCATTAATTGTTCAAAGTTCATTATTATCATCTCCTTATGTCCTATTAGTGTCTTGCTAACGTCTCTGATAAAGGATATGGACAATAAAATTGGGTTAGAACTGAAATTAACGTAAAAATAAAATTGTCGCAAAAATTACTACAATTTAAATTTAACTTTAACGTGAATGTATAATTAGTGGAATTTTTGACCAAATTGATGATAAGAAAAATAGTTCAGGAGATGAATAGATATGTTTGGAATTGGTCGTAGAGGTTCGAAATTCGGACACTTTCTGCAAAAACACAGGATTACACAAACGGAAATTGCTAAAGAAGCTAAGGTTTCTGATACAACGATTTCTAGATTATCCAAAGGAAATGCCTTTAAACCATCAATAAAAAATGGAATGAAAATAATCAAAGCTTTAAAGAAATATGACAAGAACGTTGATTTTGAAGATTTTTGGGGTGCTTAAAAAAGACTCAAAACCGGATGAATATATTTTAACCGTCACATATCAAGACAGCGTGACCACTGCCTTGATAATCATTTTCTGCTTTTGTTTTAGACAAATAAAAAGCCCTCTACAATGTACATGTTCTATGGGAATAAAGTGCTTTACTAAACATACTGTCGATCTTCCGCAAACGGGCCATATTGTCGAGAAAAAGAAGGAATTTTCAGAAAAATAAAAGAAGTTAGTAAAATAGGGGAGGGAAGTTCATAATATAGTTAGTGTGAAGTTGCTGAAAGTAGTATAATTGAACTAAAAAATAAATCATTCATTATAGAATGACCTTAACAATGGAGGAAATCATGAACAGTTATGGAAAATTGTTCAGGGGACGTAATAATATAAATTTTCGGTCCTATGATCCTGAAAAAGAGAAATATTTTCAGGTAATAAAAGAAGCGCGAAGTGAAGGATTGAAACAGGTTATTATTAATTCCGAAATTATGACAGATATTTTGTATGCTACTTTACAGTCAAATGGAGTGGTTTTAAAAGTTAATATGTCAGATAACACTGACAACGATGTTAAAGATAATGTAAAGGCAATTATTTCAAAATTGAAAAGTGATAATTTAATTTTTGTTAAATTGAGAGAGGAATTAGAATGGGCAGCAGATAGTGGATCTATTGATATAAACAGTATCGACGTTTATTTTTCTAACAAAAGGTACGAAATCTATTCTAATGGTATTATTCATGGCGATGACTTAGATTTATTATTTAGTGAAATAATTAAACCAGTATTAGAAAAGTATTTCTATGGCAGATAAAAAAGAAGAGATAAAAAGTGAAATAAAAAGAAATCTTAGAACAATCGCCATTCTGATAATCGTTATAATACTTATTTATTTTGATATATCCATAACAAAACTTCTAAATTTTACTGAAGATAAAAAAATCATATGGACACTTGATTTTGGAATTTACAACATTTTAGTAAGTATGCTTTTTTCTGTTGTTTATTACTTTTACAAAGGTGCAAAGTTACAGATAAAAATAGATATTTTAAATAAAAAAGAAGATACAAGTGAAATAACAATACGGGAAAATCCTGAAGAAATTTACGTGAAACTAAATGTTGAAGGAAAACATAAAAAGTTCTCCTCTAAGATAGAAATTTTCTTTCCCCACTGGATTGACGTTCAAACCAAGCCAAAGCCTTATTTATCATTTGATGAGGATAAAAATACATATCTTATTGATTTAGAAAGTTTGATCTTAAATAAAGAGAATATATCTCTAACAGAATCTATAACCTTTGACGTACTTAAAAATACAGATGAAAAGAATAAAGATTTAATAGAAGCTAAACTAAAGTTAGGTTTATTCACTAAATTTTTCAAAGTGGTTTTGGAAAATAAAGGTATAAAAATAAAAAGCAAATGAGGTATCTGTATGACACTTTCAAGATGGACAGACAATTCAGGGAACAGCATGGAGGAAATTTTAGAAAACATGCTGAATTACGAGAGTTGGTTAACTCCTGAAGTAGATCCATTAACAGATGATTATTTAAGATATCGTGTTCGTAAGTTTTTTGAAGAGAATCAGATGATTACCTTAAACAAACAGGAATTTACTTATAATTACATAGAATATGAGTATGAAAGAGTGCGCCCAGGTGAAGAAACTAATGAAATGCGATCTTCAAGAATTTATTCTATATCGGGCTACATAATAATTTACACCGATGGTATTAATACTCAGTGTATCACCGATCGTTCAGGTGGCGATTATACAAAGACTATATTAAGGAAACTTAATAATTATAGCAAAAGGTTAGAGCTAACACCGAATCCATTCATCATAAGTGAGGACATGTTTATATGGATGATTTACAGGGTTCTAAACTATGGTGAAATATCTTTAGATGAGGATTCGCATTTGTTATTACAAAAAATTATAGGTTTTAAGGGATCTACAAATGATAGATTAGCTGAAGTTAAGGGTACGGGAAATAAGATTATGAACCTTTTAAGTACTTTAGCGTTTTTATTTGAAAATGAACAAGTTTCTTTTATTAAGCCAAGAATTGAATATGAAAAAGAAACAGTTGAAATATCTTTAGACTTAAACGGTACAATTGACATCGATTTTGAGACCTATATAGGAAATCATTTAATGCGTCAAGATTATGAAAAAAAATCTATAGTAACCTTAATTACTTTTTTAGAAATAATACCTAAAATTTTAACTAGTTATCATAATGATAAAGAAAAAGAAGATGCACCTTGGTCTATAGATGAAAAAGTACGCTTTTTTACTAGTATGGGCGAATCCATACAAGAAAAAATAATTGAAAAAATAAAATTAGCAAGTTCGGAAGCTATCTAAATGGTTTATAGTTACACCAAACAATCTTAGATTGCTTAATGCAGGAACCATTAATTAAAGCTAGGAGATTTTCAACAATAGGGCGCTTTTCTTGAGTTAACGATAAAACCCAATTTCTCAATTTTAATGCTGGGGTACCACCAACTATTTATCATATTTCCCACGCTAAGGACAAAATCCTTGATAAATAAAGGTTTTCCCTATAACGACCATTTTAGGGAAGTTATATACTAATGTAACCATCTAATGGTTGTAAAATAGATAATTTTCGTTCCCTTAATCCTTCCCTAAATGTAATTCCCTTTTCATAAAACTATTCACGTTAAAGGGAATTAGCTTAGAGTAAGGAAAAACACTATTTTTTTACCAGAAAATGTATTAACGTGGGTTTTACGTCAAAATGTTGGTGCTACCCCGGGTTGATATCTTGGAAGTGACGGACTAAGAGGTTCGCTTTGTTTTACTGAATTTTGTTCTTAAACACTATTCCCTTCCTATCATAGGAGGCAGGTAAAAAATAGCCCGAAAGGGATTTTGTGGCGTATTAAGCGGTACAGATTAACTTGAAATCGGGTGAAATTGGATTAAGTGTTCCAAAACTGTCCCCTAAATAATTGAAAAAACTGACTTGCCAAAACTTTGACAGGTCAGTTTTTATATTATTTATTTTCGTCACTTTTTTCTGCCACCATTGGTAAATCATCATCATTACCAAGCGGATAAAATTCATCACGATGAGTTTGACTATCATCAACCACCTCAAACTTAGGCAACTGCCCGACCAATTCAATCGTCTTCATACTTACCGTAATCACAGACAACAACAAATTCAAAATATACTTGGGGTCATCACTAAATTCGTTAGGATCATCAGTAATACCTGACTTCTTATCGGTCTTAACTTGATACTGGTCAATAATCCATTCAATCGCAGGACGACCATTAACAACGTACTCGTAAGCAACTTCTGGAATGTTTTTAATTGTGATATTTTCGTTGAAAATAATCGTATCCAAAACACCTTTTTTCGGATGCTTCATCTTCTTCACTCGGTATTTTAGTTGCTCACCTGTGATTTGAACTTCAACACCGTCCCAACTAGGTTGATTTTCGTAATTCAAATGAAGATCGGCAAGTTTCCGTCCGATCTCAACGTATTTTTCTTTGTTTTTTACATTAGGCAAACGAGGAAATGATTTGGCTAAATCATCAAAATAAGTTATAGCATACTCTTTAGAATGGAAAATACCATAAATATAGTACATTGCATCTTGTTCATTCAAGCCAACAATTTGTTTCAAAATCTCAGGACGAATTGCTGAATAGCTTCCCATATCATCATACAATACTTGAGGTATATTTTGAGAACCTCCAGCAAATAAATTCACGTCTGGTAAAACATCAGTAAATAAAGTAGTAAATCGTTTCCCTTCTGTTTTATTGGAAAGTGAAATCATAAGATTTGAAGAATTGTTGACAGGCAGTACCTTAGACATTTGGTACTGCCTGTCAACTAACGCTTGCGCGTAGTAGACATGCTTTTTAGTAAATGGACGATACATACCCACATACATTCGTGTTTCGTCAAATGTTAGCTTCTCGTTTCGCTCAAATCTTTGTTTCAATGAACGTGTCCATGACAGCTTATTTGTCTCAACACTATAAATTTCAGTATTTCCCAAACTTTCGTTATAGTACTCAATGCTTTCTTTGGTATTCTTTTTAACGGATTTTTTGTTAAATCCCCATGACCAAGCATCTCGCCCTGTTTTTATCCCACCTGTATAGTCGATAAATAACGCTTTATCAGAGCGTTTTTTTCCAATTTCAATTAACTCATCAAAATTTGAATTTCGTTGATTTATCCAATCACTTTTATCATTTGGAATGATAGTTTTCAAGTCGTCGATAATATTTGAAATTCGTTCCCATTGAACCAATTTAGATAGTTTTTCATTCTTTGAAAGACAATCCCCTATACTTAAATAATGGAGGCTGCCACTACCAGATTTTTTATCATCCTTAACAAGTAATGTAATAGCGACACCAGTCATGATGTCAAAAATATTACCGCCTTCAATTTTGGCTTGTTCTCTACTTCGACGACGAATTTGACCTTTTAAGTCAATAATATAAACGTCAGAAAATTCTTCTAAGAGTGACTTGCGCATACCATCCATCGCAATGCCATCAACAAATGAACTATTCGTAATAAAGCCAATTATTCCATTTCCTTTAATTCTGTTTGCTGACCAACGCATTGCACGGATATATGAATCAAGTAATCCATTTTTATTAGTTGCCATTGAAGTCTCAATCCAATTTGTTCGCAACGAAGCATCTAAAATTGGATAATCAATTCTGACCTGATTACCATCTTCATTATCTTGTTTAGCTGAATACGGCGGGTTCCCAATAATCGCTGTAATCGATATTTCTTGCTGACGCTTCAAACGTTCATCATTAGTCCCAAAGTACGTATCATCAGGCGTATCTTCATTTTCCGTGCTGTCAAAAGTATCAGTCAGTACAATACCTTCAAAAGGCACATAACCTTGTGCATCACCATTAATATCATCGAACGTTGCTTCAATATTGACAGCCGCAATGTAATAACTCAAAAGCACAATTTCATTGGCATGTAATTCTTGGGTGAATTTGCGTGTAATATCTGCAAGTGTAATCTCACCAGCATCCATTTTTTCTTTGAGATAGGTCAAAGTACGAACAATAAAGGTTCCAGTTCCTGTAAACGGATCAAGAATATGCACACCTTCACTGGCTAACGACTTACCAAAATGTTTGTTCAGCACATCATCTACGGACTTCACAATGAAATCGACAACTTCAATCGGTGTAAAGACGATTCCTAACCGTTCAGTAGTTGATTTGAACCCAGTTGAGAAGAATTTATCGTATAGAGTAATAATGATTTTTTGTTTACCCTCTGCATTATCGACACCACTCGCACGTAATTTAACAGACTCATAAAATGGTGCAAGTTTTTCTTGTTCTTTCTCAAAACCAGCTTTTTGCAATTCATTAACAATGGTTTCCATTGCTTGCGATACGGGATTATTATTGACAAAGCTATATTCATCAAATAGAGCTTCAAATACTGGTTTTGTAATTAAATGTTGGGCAAGCATTTCAACGGCAGAGTCTTGTGTGATACTTTCGTTGATATTATGCTGCAAGCCATAAACAAACTTAGTAAATTCAGTCTTGATAGGATTGTCTTTATCATCAAGTCTTTCATTTATCCATCTGATATAACGTTGAGCAATTTCATTAACGTCTTTTGACCAATCTTCAAGATAGCGTCTATCACCAACTTTTTGCACAATTTTACCAAAAATAGCATCTTCAATCTCATCCCAAAGTTGCAATTCTGTTTGAACTGATTGCTCTACGTCAACACCTTGTCCATCTTCACCCTCTACATAAGGTTTTCTAGGTCGTCCTTTACCAGGATTAATGATATTGATGTTATCAGGCTTTTTCTGGTTTAGTTGGAGTTGATTAACAATAGCGTTAAAACGTTCATCAGTAGAGCGTAAAGCATTTAATACCTGCCAAACAGCTGCATAAGTCTTATTGTCATCAAGAACATTTTCAGGCGTCACACCTGCAGGGATGACAATCGGCAGAATGATATATCCATATTCTTTTCCGTCAAACTTACGCATAATACGTCCAACCGCTTGGACAATATCTACTTGCGATTTCTTAGGTGCAAAGAAGATAACTCCATCGAGGTTTGGAACATCAATTCCTTCAGTCAAAAATTTAACATTAGATAAGACACGGGCTTCATTATTATCAATTTCACCTGCAAGCCAATCAAGCGCTTCTTTCTTTTGTAAAGCATTCAAAGTACCATCAACGTGGCGAACATCAATTTGGAAACTTTCTTCAGCGCTATCGCCAAGATATTCATTCACTACATTATTAAATTTTTCAGCGATTTTTTTCGAGTTAGCTATGGTATCAATAAAGGAAATGGCACGTTTCATTGGTTGCCCACTGACTTTACCTGTTGCGCCCTCACGTTTAATCATCCCATTCCAAACACCAACAATACGTCCGACATCATCTAAATTTAATCCGTTCTCAGAATCAGCAAGAGTCTTTTGGAGATTCTTAGTCATCGCTTGTTCTTCAACTGTCAAGACCATTACTTTGTAATCAGTCAGATAGCCACGTCCAACCGCTTCACCAAAACCTAAACGAAAAATTTCTGTACCAAAAATAGATTCATCATCCATAGAGGAAATAACAACAGACTTTTCAACGCCTTTTGATTTGGCATCATCTGAATAAATTTTTGGTGTTGCTGTTTGGTAGAGTCTAAGTTTTCCTTTAACGTTAGCGTTGCTATGAACTTTCGTAAAGGTACTATCTTCTTGACCTTGCTCCTTAAAGCCTGTTGTTCTATGTGCTTCATCTGACACAATAAAGTCAAATTCAGGATATCCCAGATCTTGCGCTTGATGGATAACGTCGATTGATTGATAAGTGCTAAAAATAACGTTCAACGTCACTTTGTCACTCTCATATTTCAATGATTGATAATTTTTGACAACCTCATTTGCATTTGTCGTAGCTGGAAAACCAATATCAGTTGCTAAGATGTCAGCATCATCGTCATTCGCTTTTTTCTTAGTTGCTTTTCTATCAGATGTAACAGCAAATGAATTAAAATTGAAATCGTCAGAACTATCAGCATTCCAGCCAAACAGTGTTTGTGTTAAAAGTTGAATACTCGGTACAAGATACAATACATTATAAACTTTTTGACCACTGTCTTTAGCAAACTGTTCTACCATTTTTAGTGAGGTAAATGTCTTACCTGTTCCTGGTGCCATAACAAGCATTCCACGGTCATGCGTCTTAAAATACTCTTTTGCAAGTTCAATCGCTTTAGCTTGATAATCACGTGTGTTTTTGTAAGACTTTACAATAATCTCTTTAGGTTTTTCAAAATCTACAGAAGACCAATCAACTTTTGAGTGCCGCAAATCAGATAACCCAATTTTTTGAACTTGCTTGGTTTGAGAATCGACTGTGTCAAGTGCATTTTGATTCCATTCATCAGTAGTAGAGACAATCATACCCGCACTATAATAGCTTTTACCAAGCTCTGCAATAAATGAATTGATTTCAGCCTTGCCGACTTTTCCTTGATAAAATTTGGCTTGGATTGCAGTTAGTTCACCCGTATTACGGTTTTTGGCAACCAAGTCCACGCCAGTATCTTTCTTAGGTATACCATATTCTTTTGGTACATCTTTTAGTTGCCAAACATCAGAATATAGATTCTTGTAGATTGGTTCATTTTGCAAATATATCTGTACTAACTGTTCAAAGTAAGTACCACGATCACGTTGGATAGTACCTGCAGATTCATTGATGATTTTAATGAGATGATCAAATGATTGTGTAGAAGTATTCATAAATTATTGCTCCTTATAGTTGGGGTACCGCCAACATTTTGACGGGAATATACGTTAAGACAATTTATGGAATCTGAAATCCCATTTTTATTACTCTAAGCCAACCTTTCGTGTCAATGATACTCAATGTATTTAAGTATAATTGGCTAAAAGTTGCTATCCCTTGGTTTATTAAGGTTTTTTGGCAGTTTAGTATATTCATTTGAACTTCATAGTTTTTAAATGATACTTATTGTATAGATCAGTTTTATTATGTATCATAAAATGGAAAAAATGTCTTAATGTATAAAAGGGTTAAAATGTTGTCTGGACCCCTTATTGACAAATAATCATTTAACTCCATTTGTACATAGTAAGTTAAATTTAACATTTCGTATTAACTTGTCACCATAGATACCTGTTTATCCTGAAACTGAGTCTTCCACAATCTTTCCCATTAACCTAATAACAATATTTCAATTTTCAATTTTCGATTTTTTGCACAAGAAGTTACTCCATTATATGCTCTATTGCGGAAGATCGTTATAACGAAAGCATCATAAGCGAAAATCGAAACATAACTTTTTCTTCAATAATTTCATATTAATTACATAAAAAAGAGAGATCCCCCAAAAAACATGCTTGAGAATCGTTCTACAACGAAATAAAAACTATATAGCCTTATAATTTACCATTCGATTCAAAATTCAGAAGGTCCTAATCTTAACCTAAAGGTAAAATCAGGATTAACCCTGCGAAAAGTCTTCAGGCAGGTTCACAAAATAAAATTGAATTTGTTTAAGAAGAACGTTTGGGATTAAGTAGTTCGTATTCATTTACCTTTTTATAAAAAGTTGATTTTTTCATTTCAACAAGTTCCATAAATTCTATAGCCTTTATTTGTCCATTTTTCCATTGAAGATAAAGCTCATCCCATTCCTCGGGAAGGCTTTTTAAAGGTCGTCCAAATTTTGTTCCTTTCTTCTTTGCTGCTTCAATTCCTTCAGCTTGTCGTACACGAATATCAGAACGTTCTTTTTCTGCAAATGCAGTAAGAATGACAAGTACAGCTTGCTGGATAGCTTTTAATATTACATCATCTGTTTCACTATTCGTGTTAATCATAGGTTCCTTTATAAATTCTAGGTTAATACCATTTTCAACAAACCATCTATATTCTTTTAAGGTATCATCCATACTACGCCCCATTCGAGTAATGGAATCAAATACAATGGTATCTCCTTCTCTTAAACGACTAGGATCTTTTAAAGCTTGGTATTGAGGTCGATCAAAATTTTTCCCACTTTGCTTATCTATGTAAATATCTCTCTCATTAACTCCTGCATTTAAAATGTTTTTTATCTGCCTTGCTTCATTTTGGTCTTTACTGGAAATTCTTACATAACCGAAACGTTTTTTCAAAACTCTCACCCTTAAAAATTACTTTTTTATACAAAAAACGTCCAAAAAAGTATATCATCTTTAATGAACGTCTATAAAATAAATTATATATGATTATGGACTGAAATAATATAGATTTCTAACAGTCTATAAAAGTGTACTTTTACGAACGTTAGGAATTTACATGCAGACAGAAAAAAGCAACATAATGTGTTTATTACGTTGCTTCATATACTAAATTTTATTTAATTGTTATTCTGCTAACGCGCCCTGATTGCGGAAGATCATATATAGAATGTTTTGTTTCTTCTTGAAGAAAAGCCACCCGTTTGTTTAAGTACACTCCTTCACAAAGTCTAATTAAGATTTTCTATAAGAAAGACTAATTCCAACTTTCTACAATTTCTCCGTGTTCATCATATCCAACCGCATTATCAATTTCCGTAAAAAGCTCTTCTACGCTTATTGTTAGGTACGATGGAAATTCAGCTATAAAGGTATTGTTTTTTGCTTTAATTTCCTGAGATTCTCCATTTTTATATTCAATAACAAACTTTTCTACCTCATGTTCATCTGTTCTAATTGCACCATGAATTATATTACCTACACCTTCAAAATGGTTAGCTGAAACTAAAAAAGGCAAACCACTGTCTGATTCGAAAGTCATACCAACACTTTGTTCATTGTCATATCTGTACTTCCCATTCTCATAATGGTAAACACCTAAGATATGTTGAGACTGGTCCAAATAATAAACTAATTGCTTCTCTACATCGTAATTGAGAATTTCTATCGGGGTTTTCCATTGACTCTGTACTGCTTCTTCCAACGAATCGTAGCCTCTATTACAGCCAGATAAGATAAATACAATGATTATAAATATAGTCATATACTTCATGAAAGCTACCACCAACCAATCTTTTTTTATTAAGGTTCTTAGAGTTACTTCAATAAAAAATAATTGAAACCCTCTTAAAGTAACCTGCCTCGTTGAACAAGAAATAGGTGATACTTTCAAGTGTATCACCTAATCGCTCAACTCTTGCATCCGTTAGCTTAATAAAAAACCTTGAATTGATACAAATAATGAAAATAAAAAAACAACAACAAATAACCAACCATACGCTATTCGCTCTTTTCGAAATTCTTCTAATCCCATAACTAACATCGTTAAACCAAAGAAAAACATCATAATATGGCTATATTTAAAATTTTGAGTAATTAGTCCATATGCAGCAAATAAAATAACTACCACTGATAAAACATAACGTAGAATTTTTAACAAGTAATCACACTCCCCTTATCTTCTTGAACAATCCTGCCAGTTTAAGTACAACCCTTCCAACCTATATTTTCCAGAGTGATTATTCAACAATCCTGCGCCCTTTAGCGAAATAAGCAATAGGAGCTGCCTTTAACGACAACTCCTGCTCTTTCGTTCAAGCTCCCGTTAATTTAAGAAGGTGATTATGATTGTTGTTCTTTTTTCCTTCTCCCAACTATAGCGCCAACTAATAAAAATCCAAACCCAACAATGTTTAAAATTATATTTCCTATCTCGCCAATACTATCGATTGTTAATGAGAACAAAAATGCTCCGAAAAGAATTAACGGAATAGCCAATATCCACCTCAATTATTCAACCCTCCAATATTCTGTGTAACATACTATTTGAATGAACCTGCCACGTTACTTTAAGTACAATCCTTCACAATCTCTAATTATTTTAACATAAATATCCAATTTAACTGCCGAGTCTTATTCCATTATCTGGCCCGTTTGTTGAAGAACACTAGCCTGTTCCAGTAAAGAACTTTTTTTCTATGGAACACAACAAAAGAAAAAATAATACTAATATTTTAGGTTAGTAACAGGATAAAAAAAGTACAAATTAGTTATTTTTCTACAAATGAACAATTTTTCTGAATTTTTTTAATTTTTAGCATTTACAATAAGGAGCTTCTTTTATATAATTAGTACAAGCAATAGCTAATACATAGAAAAGAGGGTGATTCCACCGGAGTAGCGAAAGGCGAAAGTGTATCTATGTATACACTGGGTATCAAAATAATCATTATCTAATGGAAAATGAAACAGGTTAAGTGCTTTTTAAAAAATCAGCTACTTGTAACAATGAAAGGATTAGGAAAAGTAATGAGTAATGAAATAACATAAGCGATCTTGTTATTCTGGTCAGAATGAATAACAAGATCGCTTATTTTCGTTGTAAGGAGTGCGGAAACAATTCGAGGAATGAGGTGCCACATGTGTAAAATCTTCCAGACAAGGTAAGTAGCATTTTGTTTATTGTAAATACTTTCATTGTGGCGGTTGAAAGTCGTTTTGGTTGCCGTACCCCAGTTTCGTTTCAATACTTTCCCCTCTAATCTATGGTGTTTATTTCTAGTATAATTTTGATAGGGGAACACCAGCAAGAGAGCTAAAAGAATTAATTTCATCTGTTTATTTTACATTTATTGTAATCCTTATGACGGACTAGAGCAGCAACCCTGTGATCGAGCCTTATAGAAATGAATTAGGAGAATTACTCTTCAAGGTAAGCATTCAATGCTTGCCTTTTACTTTTTAAAGGAAAAAACACACACAAATTCTCACATTATTCTGGATTAAAGTAGCTCTTTAACCTTAAACTGTATTCTTTATATTACCGATTAAGACTTGTTAATGTCATTTCACTACCTTTCTTTTAGCTCTGATCAAAGTACTTTTAGAAATTCCAGTCATTTCTTCTACTTGTTTATATAAAAGAGTTTCTAGTATCCCTATAAAGTATCCCAATTGTTATAACTAATACTCTCACCTCCAGGGACATCCTCAAATTTATTTGGATCACTCATTAATAGAACCTCCGTAATAATTCTCCATTGCTACACAGACCTCATCACATATAATTTCATATACCGTAGTATAGTACGTGAAATTAAAAGGCTTTATAATCTAAGTATTTATACTTTCTATCCTCTATCCCTGCCGCGCTTCCGCTTGCCTTCGCCCTGTCCTAGGGCCGAGGCTTTGTCCTCCACCAATGAACAACTCAAGGCTTTAAACTTAGTATTAAGTCGTGTAGCTTTTTTCGATCAAAAACTCATAGCAGTGTCGGTTGTTACGTAGAAGATGTAACCAAAAATGACCTAGTGTAGTTCTCTGGTACGTTTATTTCTACGGTAAGTAAGAAATAAACGTACCAGAGAAACTAGCCTGTTAAAAGACCGTCTAAACCTAATAAGTGCACATAAAACGAAGCCTTATAAGCTGACAAACCTGTTCCACCCCAGAAAAAAAAGAGGATAACACTAAACACAGTCTAGATGTTTCCTCTCCGTTGTAGAACAGTTGAGAAACAGGCTAACGCCCCATAATGTAAGCTGACAGACCTGTTCCGCTTTTATAATTGTTTTTTTAACTTTCGAATATATCTATCTGAAACCCCTAGTTTATCAGCGATTTCTTTTTGTTTCATCTTTGGATTCTCCTCTAATAATGCTCTCAGTTGTTCCAATTTATCATTTGTCTTATTCTTTACTTGTTTAAGATATTCAGAGCGCTTCTGGACCCCTTCTTCTCTTCGCTTCTCTCTTTGGTATTCCGTGTTTCTTCTTTGTTTTTCACTTTTATCGATGATGGTCTTCAAATGCCACTGTTCTTCTTTTGTAATATCTAACCATTCGACGATCGTGCTATTCTTTAGATTATACCCAGCCCCAGGATATCCTTTTTCACGAGCTATACGATTCGCATTCTCATCATTTTTTGCTTCCCACGCCTTCTCAGCGCTTCGGGTAGCACGTATAACCTCATGTTCAGGTAACGGTTGCTTTAGGTCCTCATTAAAGCTCAACGTTTGATTTAGAGCTTCTTCTGTATCATTTAAGTAGCAACATTGCCAATAACGATACAAAAATAAAACCGTCTCACGATAGCCTTTAATATCGAAGTTTCTTAATTCGACTATCTTAACAAGGTCCAGCAACCTAGCCCAGTGAAGACGATAAACATTGTGCATTTGCATAATGTTCGGCTTACGACCTGGCTTTTTCTTCTTTGGTTCCAGTTCTGGGAGGTATTCTTGCTGTATTTCTCTCAATGTATGTATGTAATCATGTCTGTAATCGACTCGAACCAACTTGTTAGACTTACTATTAATCGAACCAGCTATTCTAAACACTCTAGCAGCATCAAGACTTTTCTTATCCGCTCCAAACTGCTCTAGCTGCTTAAAAAGGTACTTCTGAACAGAATTCCATAAAGGAAGAGCCTTGTAGGTGACAGCATTAATCATCCATATTAGAACAGCACCACGACCTGAAAAAATGATGATGTTAGGAGTAGGAATAGAAGACTGGAAGTAATCCATCTCTAACTCAGCCACAACATGCTCTGGATTTCTATTAATGTGATGACAATCGACATCCACATATAATGACCGGAGCTGCCTGATGTTCTCAATCCTTCTGGAAGGCTTATAGAAGGTATTTTGAGAGTAATAGACATCTTCTCCCAACCATGTCGTCAACTGCTCTGCTAATTGTTCTGGTTGATAATGATACTGACTATACTTCCCGCTCTTCTCTTTTTTAGCAAGAGCTACCCATCCATCTGCCTTATCATGATGGAATAATATATGTCGTCTTGCTTCATCGTAATCGAACAAAGATAACTGTTCTGAACCCACAACAAAAGCCTCCTCATTTTTAGAGCAGGCGAGCCAGGACTATGATATTTTTATTTCGGGAATCAAAAAACACAACGAACTATACCTTTTCAGTATTTCCTTAAAAACACACTTGAAAAGTTTATAGTAATCCCCTAAAATAAAAGTATCAATTAAATGTTACGGACTTTTCCTGGTCCGGTTCCTTAGAAAGAAGAACTTCAACTTTGGCGAGAGGGAGTTCTTTTTTCATGCTCTTTTTTATCATTTTTGGTAAGAAAACTCCCTCTTCAAGCGTGTGAAGGGCGTAGCCCAACGATAAGGGGGAGATGAATTGCAATCATTTTCTAGAACGAAAGTTCGTACGAAAATGATATAATAAGTCAGTACACGTTCTTTGAAAACTGAAGATATGAGGTTGTTGCAGGAATAGACGTCTGCAACGTAAAATCTTCAACGTTCTACGCATCCACACTTACCGAAGTTGCGAAAACCAAGCTAAAGTAGGAAGTGTGGCGGTTCGAATGTACAAGATATTAAAAAGCTTTCACCGTAGGGACTACGGGTAGAGCCTGCTCAATAACTGGTGGTTACACTGGTGTTCTCAGGAATCCCCCATGGGGGGTAGTTCAATTGACTGAATATTACATATATTGATACGAAGTTACTTAATTTTTCCTATTACTCTTTATGATAGAGAAAGAGTAATAGATTTTCAATAACCAATTTCAATTATATTCCCTTCTCCACCACGACCTCTCCATTCATCTACTGAAAAACTTTTTCCTCCACGTACCGAACAGGTACCTTTTTTTCTTTCATTTCTTTAGCAGCGATATACCGCGAATAGCCATCTTGTAGCAATTTGGTTTCCGAATGAACGAGAAGTGGCTGATCAATCGTCCCATTTTCTTCGAGGTACTTCATTTTTTCATCGATCTTCTCTTTCCGAGGAGAAAACATCAAGAACTTTTCTGGCACTATAATCTCTTCCAAATCTAAAAAGTCAGTTGTTCCTTTAGGTGCTTGAATGACCTTCTTTTCTTCCTTTCGCTCTTTTGGAGCTTTCTTTTGCTTTTTCTCTATAATTTGTAGCTGAAAAGCAATAACTGCAATTTCACCAGGGCATTGATCGATCGAAATATCTAGAGTTGGTTCACCTTGTACAAGTAGTTGCTCCGTTTTGATCGTTTCTTCGGTGATATTCGCCTGTTGTAACTGTTTTTTATTGGCAAAAACGGTATAACTAATATCTGTACTAGATGGCAACCCTTTAGGGGCATTAGGTGAACCAGACTCACGCATATCGAACGTATAAGTTTGTCCTTCGCACCTTAATGAACTCGTAGCTTTTCCTGTCAAAATAATTTCGTGGGGCATGGGTTTTCCTCCTTAGTGATTTAATTTTTGATTACGTTTATCAACTTTTTTTCATCCTTTTTAAAAAGTGCGATAGCCCTTCCACCTAGATCAGTAGCTCTCGAAATTTTTCCCGCTGAGATTCTAATTTTTCTAACATCATTTCGATTTGAATTCGATCACTCGCCGTTAGTTCGAACACTTGAATAATCAAAGGTATATAACTTTCTATTTTAATTAGTTCTGCAATTACTCCTTGGTTTAACTCCTCTGCTTTTCTAAAATCTTCTCTATCGATTGCTTCTTTCTGTACCAATTTATTTAGAAAATCATCAAACGATCTGATATGCTTATTCAACCTTTCTATGATCTCCTGAGTATCGACCATCTTGTTCCTCCTAATTATTGATTACTTTTCAGAGACTGAAATCATCTAAACTAGACTATCATGAACCACGCTTGTCCTAATGAACTACGTTAGCGTTCGGTCGGCTCCTATTCCTTTTTTCAAAATCAAACCCAATTTTCATTTGTTTATTTCCTGTATCAATCTCAACTTTTAAACTCGCGTCAAATGTACCTGACTTGTCTTTCTTTTTAAATCCTTTCAGTTTATTCGTTTTACCCTTTTCTAAAAGAAGTTTCACCATATTTATTGAAAGGTTTTTTCCAGCAAATTGCTTTGGTAAAGAAGCTTTACATCCTGCAGAATAGTTGTTACAACCATAGAATTTTCCTTTGTCTGCAAATTTACCTGTACCACAAACAGGGCAAGAACTAATAAACTCCTCTTCTTTCACTCCTTCAATTATTTGATCAATATTCGAAGTAGCAAGATGTTCTGGTGTTTTTTCAATAAGCAGATGAATAAATTTCTCGATATTTTTAAGAAAGCCACTTTGTTTTTTTGTTCCTTTTCCAATGAGCTTTAAATATTTCTCCCATTCAGCCGTCATGTCAGGTTTTGATAGTAAATTCCCGTCTACCGCTTGACAGAGTATTTCGCCTTTTTTTGTAACTTCAACGTTATTCTTCTTGATAAGAATGTATTTCTGGTTTTTTAACGTTTCAATAATATTCGCTCTTGTTGCTTCGGTTCCGATCCCTTCGGTTTCCTTTAATATTTTTTGAGATTCTGTGTCCTCAACACCTTTACCTGCTGTCTTCATCATATTTATCAACTGACCCTCGGTGTATGGTTTAGGCGGCTTCGTAACGCCCTCTTTAGTTTTAATATCGGCTACAGCCGATTCACCTTCTTCCAGTACTGGTAGCTTCGTATTTTCTTCTTTTTCATCTTTATCTTCGGTTTCATTGGAGAAAAGCTGTTTCCACCCTCTGGATTTCTCAATCTTTCCACTTGCTTTGAAAAGAAGCCCTTTAATATCGACTTCAACTATGGTTTCTTCATATTGATAGTTGGAAGCAAACATAGCTAATGTGGTAAGTAGCACTTCAAAATAAATATTTTTTTCTTTCTCATTTAATTGTTGTATGGATTCTATTGTTGGAATGGTCTTTGTCGGGATGATGGCGTGATGTTCTTGGACTTTACTTCCATCAACATATCTTTTCTGAGGTTCTGAAAAAGCAAGATCGAATTCTACATTAGCTACCTTTTTATATCCTTCAAGATTGGCTTTTAGATAGTTGAATTCACTTTCAGTAATAAAATTGGAATCAGTACGTGGATATGTCAATATTTTCCTTTCGTACAAAGATTGCATAATTTTCAGTACATCTGAAGGGCTATATCTCCACTTTTTATTTGCCTTCGTTTGAAGAGTACTTAAGCTATGCAATTTAGGGGATTTGGTTTCTTTTAAGTCTTTTTGTAATCTTGTGATAGATGTATTTTCATTATTCTGGACGTTATGTTGATCCAATAATGTTTGAATATCTTGTTTATGATCGAAACGTCCGCTATATTTGGTTTGAAATTGGTCATTTCGAACATTTATATCTGCAAACAGCTCGAAAAAAGGCTGCGGCTTGAAATGTTTAATTTCCATTTGTCTCGAAAATATCATGTACAAAGTCGGTGTTTGAACTCGACCGACACTAAAAGTTTCTCGTATTCCTCTCTTTTGTAAAATCAAGGAAAACAAAGGGCTTGCGTTCATGCCTACCAACCAATCTCCTAGTTGTCTAGCTTGAGCTTCTTCATATCTTGATAGAAAGGTAGAACCGTCTTTTAGTGTTTGAAACCCTTTTTGTACCTCTTCTACTTCTAACGAATTAATCCAAAGTCGTTTCGTTGGTTTATGATCAGCTCCAGCTTCTCTAATGATGCTACGAGCAATATTCTCGCCTTCCCGATCACTATCGGTAGCAATCACAATGTCCGTCGCTTTTTTTAATAAGCTTTTTACAATAGTAAACTGAGCTTTTTTGTCGTTGGGTACTTCGTATTGAAACTGTTCTGGCAGAATAGGAAGATGTTCTAAACTCCAATTCTCCCATTCTTTTTTATATTGTCCTGGCATGACCAAAGAAACCAAATGTCCGAATCCCCACGTAATATAAGCTTCTCCTGAAAAGAAGCGGTCGTCTTGGACGGATATATACCCATTTTCCCTTTTCGTACCTTTGAAGGCATCTGAATAAGCTCTAGCTTGGCTCGGCTTCTCAGCTAATACCACTGTGCAGTTACCCATTTCTAACAACCCCCCTACCACTCTACTAGGATAAAAATATACCTGTAGAATGGTATAATTTGTTTTTTACATTGGCAGAACATCTTCTTCTTCTAATTCGTTTTCAATGCGGTTATTATTACTGTTCATTAACGTCATTTCCTGCCTTAAAAGATCAACTGTTTGTGAGGTATCTGTTAGCATATCAATGGCTTCAAAATCCATCTCAAATTCATCTAACATTTCATCATTGCTCATACTTTCTTTGCGTTTCTCTTCTTCTTTTTTCACATTGTCAGTCGTATTCTTAAAATCTTCAACTACACTTTTGTTGACATCATTAAATTCATTTTGAAGGTTGCTAGTCGTTTCCTCTTCAACACTTGCTGCAACTTCATTTTCCATTTGGGATACAGCTTCATTCTCTTCATTAAGCTGTTGAGTTGTTTGATTTTCATTTTCAAGAGTAGTTTCATCTGATTGAACTTTATCTTTATTTTCATTTTGTATAACTTGCTGCTTTAATTCAGATTGCTGTTCTTTCATTTCAATCTTTTGTTCTTTCTCTGTTGATCCATAATTTTGTTTTTGATATTCTTCAAAAGAGAAAGCTTGATTTTTGTTTGTTTCATCCCTTACGTATAATGGGTCTGTATATCCTAATTTCTTTCGAGAATTATGATAATTGTACTTTCTATCCTTTGTGATTAACTCACCATAAACTTCGAACTGAAATGCTTTTTCAATTTCCATAACATCATGACCTGCAATAAGAAGATAGGCTTGATTCTTCTTCATTTTTAACAATTCACCCGCTGTTACAACATCCCGTTCAACAAATGTATCATTCTTGCTAATACTTCTTTTACCATCTGAGATGGTTACTGATTCTGCTTTATGGCTAACTGTTGTTTTACCGAAACGTTCAGAAAATAACTTGGCCGTTTCTTTTTCTAAGACTCTCAAAATTAATTGACTATCATGAGCAGAAATAATTGATCTTGCACCTTTATCTCCGTAAAGCTTTTCTTCTTGTAGTTGTGAAATATTTTGAATAATGGTGTGCATATAAATTAAGTGTCCTCTACATGTATTTAAAGTCTCAGAATAGCCTTCCACCCTTCCGATATTTGGGAATTCATCCAAAATGAAATTAACAGGTGTATTGAGTTTATTGGATTCATTATGACGAGCTAACATATAAAATCGATCAATCATCTGAGTAAAGAAAACACTTGTTAAAGCTTCATAAGGATTTGTTGGTGTAGAGATTTTGACGTATAGAATACTTTTTCCATCTTGAAATTCGTCGAAAGTAAAATCACTTTTCTTTGTCATTTCTTTAATTCTTCTTAACTGGAATATCCCGATAGCACTATCAAACGAAGCCATAACAGAAGCTCTTGTATTTCCTGTTAAACCCTCTAATACAGATATTAATAATCCACGAGCAGGATGTTCTACTGGAAGTGAATCTAAAAATTCATCACATTTTTCAGCGTCTTTAATCTTTGTATTGTAAACATTTATTAATGTTTCCATATTAGCTTCTAATTTAGGAAATGTAGATTTAACATAAACCATAAGGGCACCTAATAATTTTTGAGCACGCTCTGAGAAAAAATCCTCTTTACCATCTTTAGTACTATTTCGAACAATATATCTACTGACTTTTTGAGCATCTTCATCATTAAGGATTAGATCAAATGGATTGTAGGAAGCTTCTGAAAACTCAATAAAATCAATGTTATAAACTTTAAATCCTTGATCTCTTTTTAATTGGTGAGTTAACATATAGTTTTCACCTTTAGGGTCAATACAAATGATTGATTGAGTACGAATATTTATGATGTTAGGAATAACATAACTCTGTCCTTTACCACTACCAGACGAACCAACTACTAAAACATTTTTATTATCAATTTCAGTACTATCATGAACAACTAGTAGTCTATTTTCATTAGGAACTTTACCTAGCACAATCCCTTCTTCAACATTCTTTAAAACACCCTTATAATCTTTTGGAGTATAATCCGTTTTATTAGATAAAACTTTTCCATCAATTGCTTCCTCCGAGTCTTCTATTTTATTACTACCATGTAATGCAAAATCCGAAGCATCATCATATTGTTTTTCAAATAAACTATCTCGTCTTAAATACAACAAGAAACTTAAAACTAAAATTGGTATTAATGAAGCGATCATTTTTAAATTAGGATCACCCAATATAAAATGAAATACATCACCTACACTTATCAAACTTTGAAACATTTCATTAAGATCAAATTCTAAACTATTCATATTCATGAGGTGAAAGAGCAAAGCAACCACACAATAAGTTAAGAAAATAGATAGAAAGGAACACACTATTAAAAGTGATTTCCAACTTTTTTTTAGCTTTCTCTTTTTTTTAGTTGCCATGATTAACACTCTCCTCTATTCAAGATATAAATCATCATCTCTGTGTCTCTTCTTACGATTCTTCTTAGCTTTTGTCTCTTTCGTTTTCGCCTGTTGACTGTTTTGAACTTGACCGAAAGCACCTAATAAACCTGATGTAATATCTTGTTGTTGAGAAGAATTTAATTTTTCAACATTAAAGTCATGATCTCTGTCGATTCTTTCCTCAGTATCATTAACAACCTTCCTTTCTTGATTAAAGTTTTTATTTAGTTGTTTTTCAATCATTGATTCATCATTGTAGTAATAAGAAATCAATTCTTCATAGGACATTTTCTCAAGATCATTTTGAGAAACCATTTTATTGTTTTCTGCAAAATCTTTTTGAATTTGCTGGACCATGGAAGGCTGTATTTGGTTTAATAAATCCTTATAATGATCACGAATCTTCTCAGATTTAAACAAATGAATATATCGATCAGGTTTTGGATTAGACTCATTCTGTTTAATTTCTCTTTGCATCTTTTGAATAGATCTTTCCGTGATCATAAGGGACTGTTGATATTTTTTCGCTAATGACATGTAATCAATATCAGCGTATGAAACAGCAGATTTGCTATATTCATCTTTGATCTGATCCATTCTGATATACCGATCCTTAAGTGCTGAATCTATAGCAAACCCTTTTTCATCAGAAGTAAATTTATCGGCTGCTTCTTTTCCGTATACTTCCTCAAAGGTACGATTAACAATTTCTTTTTGAGCTGAATACACAAAACTTGCACTCTCTTTTTCTTTTACAAAAGCATTAAACTGAGAATTGAATTTTTTACCATTTGATTTTAAATTGGTTAATTTTTCGCTAATGATCGTTTTAAATTCGTTCCTATCTTTTGGTAAACCATACATAGTAACAAAATTAGGATCTTCTTTATATTTTTTAACCATTAATTGATAGAAATTATTTTGAACATCTATATTAATTTTTTCTCGTTGCAAGTAATCATTCCATTTTGAATTAACATCCACCATCGAGTTATTTACTTCTTTAGCAACCTGATAATTTAGATTCGATAAAAACTGTCCATTAACATTTTTTGCTTTTCGCAATACGGTCTTTATTGATTGTTTTTGAATGTCATTAAGATTGCTATCAACTTGTTGAACGTTCTTTTTGAAAATGGATTTAATGTCAGTTATTTGCTGGGACTCCATCACTTTTTTGTGCTGAATCGCTTCATTTTCTTTTCTTACTTCTTCGTTATACTCGCCCCATTTTGTAACTGGTTTATAAGGAACATCCAGGGCTTTAGCCTTTTCTTTTTCTTGTTTTTCCAATTCGTAATTTCTTCTTGATAATCGTTTTGTTGCTTCCTTATCTAAGCCTTGTCGTTCATAAGAACGGTGATCAAAATGCTTATTAATCTTATTTAATTCAGCGTATTTATTATGAATTCTAGACCAAGAACTTCTTTGATTTTCTAAAAATTCTTTCGAATCCCAATTCGTTACAGCTACCGTTTTGTATACTTTCCAACCTTTTTCATCTCTAATCTCATTCCCATCCTTATCTAGCTTAGGAATGTTTTTCTTTTTATCTGCCCATGTTCCATCTTTATTAAAAGCACGAACCGTACAAAGAATATGTACGTGAGGATTATCTTTATGATCTAAATGAATATGAACATCTGCAACCATTCCTTGATCTGTTAAATTTTCTTTAACAAATTCTTTTGTCATTTCCAAGTAGTGATCTTTTGGAAATCCAATAGGCAATGATAATTTTAAATCTCTATGAGTTCTCCAATTTGATCCCTTTTCATTCTTTTTAACTTCATTCCAAAGTTTTTCACGATTAAGAGTCCAGTCTGGAGCATGTGAAGGTTTCATAATAAAAGACACAGGTTTTATTTCATGCTCTTTAAATTTATGATGACGATCTTCTACTTCATCAAATAATTTTTCATCTGCACAATAAGCAGCATACGCAACACAGTTTTGATCTGATTTCTTTTTTGGTTGACTTGAAAACATAAAATAACCTTGATCACTCATTATGATTCACCTCACTTGTTTTTGATTTTGCTCCCGCAGGGTAATCGCCAAAGGCGAAGGGGTTACCCATTTAACACGATGATCTCATCGTGTGTAAATGGGCGTTGCTTCTATCAACGATTTCATTATACCATATTCTACATATATTTACCACATTTTGGTTGAATTGTTATGTATTTTGATTTACAATCAAATTATAGATAAATATACAAAATAAGAAGGTAATAATAGGAGGTAATAAAATGGCAAGAAGGAACACAAAAGCATTAGAAAAAGCAAGTGATATTGACAAAAAAATTCAAGAGTACATGAAGCAAAAAGAGGAACTTTTAAAGAAAGCTCAAGCCGAAATTGGAGCTTATATCCTAGAAAAATGGGATGTGGATGGCAATTTAGAAAAGGTTTATGAAACCATTGATTTATTAACAGATGATGCATTAAAAATTATCAAAGAAGATTCCAAAGAAGAAAAGAAAATAGAAAAAAAAGAAGAATTACAAGATGAAATTGAGACAACATCTAAAAAGACATTTGAAAAAACTTCAGATACAAAAACTCTGTAAGGAGTAGATTAACGTGTCTTACTATGACAGATTAAATCACGATGAAAAAATTAAAAAGCTTGATGGAATGATTGAACGTTCAAAAATAAAAAAATTAAAAATGAAAGAAAAAGAACGAAAAGAAAGAGCCAGAAGATTAATTGAAAAAGGAGCTCTCCTAGAGAAGTATTTTGACATTTACCATTTAGATGTTGAACAAACAGAAGAGTTATTAAAGATTTTTTCAGAGTATGTAAAAGAAAAAACTCCACAAAAATTTAAAGACCAAAAAGAAAATAAATAAGGAGTTGGTATCATTGACACAGGCTAGTTATTCTCAAGATGAGATTATGGAAGTGATTGCGGCGCTTATAGAAAAAACAACAAATAAATTAAAGATACAAAATCTAAAAGATCAAAAAGAAAAACTTGTAGAAACAAAAGAAAAATTCTCTAATAATTTAGGAACAGATCAAAACATTAGTAAAGATCAAACATCTTCATCTAAAGATGAAGTAAAAGAATTTGAATCTAAACAAGAAGAACAAATTCAAAAGTTTGTTGAGGATTTTAAGGGTAAATCAAGTGATGAAATCAATAAAGAGATTCAAGAATTAAAAACATATAGGGACGAATTTTCTCAAAATATTGATTATTCAGATGATCCAAGAATGAGAGAAAGAGAACGAGAAAAACTTAAAACTATTGATAAAAAGTTAATAAGTATGGAAGAAGCAAAGAAGAGATTTGAAGATCAAAAAGAGGAAGTTAATGTTAATTCTATTCAAGATAATGAGTCTTCCAATCATTACTCTACAGATAAAGGGCTTAATGAAAATTTAAATAATCAAACTTCATCTACAAAGAAGGAAGACGCTAAAAACATAAAAGATATTGAGACAAAACTTGATAAATTAAACACTCGACAAAAACAGTTAGATAAAATCTTAGAAACAGATTTTTCTAAAAAAATCGTGTCACAGATTCTAAAAAATGAAGTGTTACTTTCATCATTAGATCAATACGTTAAACATGCTGCCGCTTCTCAAATTCAAAACCTTCAAAAAGATTTACGTTCATTTAAAAAACTACTAACACCTCAAGAATCACAAAAATATAACACGAGAATTCAAAACATTGAAAATAATTTAACTAAAACCAACGAAAAAACAACGGATCTAAAAGAAGAAGCTAAAGAAAAGAAAGTGGAAGAAAAAAAGAAAGAAATGGAAACTGAAAAAACTCCTCAACGATCAAAATCATATGATATATCTTTAGAAAGATAATATTACATTTTTTTAAAATCATAAGAAAATGGAGATGGGATTAACATGAAAAAAGAAATGATCATGGTGTTTTCTTGTTTCGTTTTACTAGCTGGATGCGGCGGAAACAACGGAATTGCTTTAGAGGGAGAATGGGTGAAAAAACAAGAGTACCATGATGGAGAACCGCAACATCATGACTCATGTTTGAGTGAATACGATAACGTAAAGTTTTATTCTGACACGGTTGTCATGGAAAACCTACAGTATTCTTATGAAGTTGAGAGTCACAATGATGGAATTCAATTGAAAGTAGTTGATGAAATTGTTCATGAAGTTAAGTATTACACGGTAAAAAAATTAGAAAATGGAAATATTCTTATGCAAGAAAATGATCGTTTGTTAGGTTGTGAACTAGAGAAAAAATAATGGGGTGGTTAAAAGATGAAAAGTTTTTTAGATCAGCTAGCGAAAGGCCTGCTTTTTATTGAGAAGTGGGCAGGGATTGTCATGAAGGTTTGTCTCGACAAACCAATGGAAAATAGAAAAGAGAATTATTATGAAATATTTGGGAAAGAAATGCCAAAAAAACGTTATGAAAAAGAACGATTCTATCTATTTGTATTTTATTGTTTAATGGGTTTTGTCGTTTACTTTGCAGTAAGGGGGTGGCTATCCCTATGAAAAACCTCGCCAGTTTTAGAAGAATAGCCACCCTGCTTACAATGTTAATTATACTACAAGCAGGATTCAATTTAAATATATCTCATGCAGAAGAAAAACAAAGTATTATTATGCAAGATACGACGATAAACGAGCAACAACTCGAGAGAGAATTGAAAAAAGAAATTCAAAACACTCCTACTCAATCGAGAGAAATTAAACCAGGAACAGAAGGATTTTATAACGCTTATAAAAATGAAATTGATAGTTTAGTGGATCAGTATGAAAAATTGCACGGAAAAGGTTCAGCGAACCTTTATAAAAAAAGAGTTAAAGAACTTGATTACCAAGAAGGAACATTCAACTGTGGACGTTTCGATGTTGGCTGCCATGTAGACTCGTGGATATTTTCGTTGGGGAAAAAGACGATAGAATACGTATTATCGCCGTTGTCACAATTAGCGATCAAACCATCAGCCGTCCTTGATGACGCCGTTTTAACAAGATTTAAAGATAGTTTTGACAAAGTGCCACAAACGCTACTGGCATTAATTTTGATTTTTCAGATTTTAAAAATGATGATCGTTCGCTTCACAGACGCAAGCGACGCACCGCAGATTTTAAACGAAAAATTAGCAAAAACGGTATTCGCTGCTGCACTGTTGTTCACGTACACACCTTTTTTTAAGTTACTTTTGGATATTCAATATGCATTAAACGCACCGATTTTTTACCAATTGACGGGTGCTGGCCATTTGAAAACCGATATTATGGTCGGGTTCCTTCTAACGCCAAACGGATCTATGATGGTGCTTTACTTAATTATTTACGCTTTAGTTCTACTGGCTTTATTCCTTCAGATGGTTTATTCATTTTGTTTAATTGCCATTTTATTCGTTACGGGACCACTGGCAATTGTGACAATGCCAAATGATACTTATAATCTGTTTAGCCTATGGTTAAAAATCTATATTGCAAGAGCGTTGACGCTGTTTGTACAAGGGTTAGCTGTAGTGTTAAGCATTAGCTTTCTCACAAACTTTGAAAATATACTTTCGCTTACAAAAGCACCTTTTGTTTTTGCTACATCGATCGGCTTTTTGATTGTTGGTTTAATGGCGCCTTCTCTGCTGCAACAATTCGGTAACAGCTCAGGCTCTGGACGTATGGTGATCGCATCCATCCGAACGTTTTCTCGTGGTAGAAGATAAGAAATAAAGCGCCTTAAAGGCTCTCTCCGCTGCCTTTAAGGCAGCGGAGAGATAATAACGATGTCAAACTCTCTTACAAGTAAGAACCTGTTTTCCGTTAAAATTAGAGACGCTATAAAGGGGCTAGCCCCTCTTGGCTCTCACCAATTCACCCCAGCCTCCTCCCCAATGCCTGATGGGGAGAAAACATAAAAAAACTTGGTTACGGTTTAATAAAAAGAAAGATCCTGTTACGCTTGAGTAAGTGCTATTCCATACCTAGTTCCTGTCTCAATTTCTGCTCATAGTGTTTATCTATATAGTGTTTAATGTATTTCTGTTTTTTCTCAAAATCCAACTCTTTGCTAAACCACCCCCTTTTTTTGTATCGCTCCTGTTCTGGCAGTAGCTGCCATTCTTTCTCTGCTTCTTCTTCCAGTTGCCGGTTTATTTTATTTTGAAGTAAAGCATAGTTTAATTTTTCCTGCCGTTCTTCTTCAGGTGAAACTGAGGCTGCTAATTGTCTTTGGTCGTTTTCTAATTCACGAATACGAGTTTCCATTTCCATAATCGTTTGCATCAACTTCATCACTAATTCGTTATCTTTTTCCGCTGGTGGATCTGTGGTGACTTCGTGGCGTTTAGGTTTTTCCTCAACATTTATAGTCATAGCATATTTATTTTGCAGCTTTTCAGCTACTTCCTCACTGCTATATTTATCATTAAAAAGAGCTGCAATGTATAAAATAATTTCAATCGCATCATCGCTATATTTAATAGCACGGCCAACTTTTTTCGTTTTGAAATACTCAGCATAATTTTTTATGTATCTTCGTATCGTGGACTCAGGTATGTTTGTTTCTTTATGAATGTCTGCTACTGTTATCCAAGCTATTTCCACTTAACCACCTCCAAGAAATCACGCCATTTTCACATCGTCACCACTTCATAAGCTTTATTTATAGTAATTTTACCAGTGTTTCATGACTTGTCCATGATGTTTTCATAAAAAAGTCAGTGGGTAAGTCCGAGATAAGTTCAAAAGTGTCCATATAGATGGATGTAAATGACAAGGGGGTTTTCATGCTCTTGTTGTCCCTGTTGGCTCGTTTGAGACTTCAGTGATTTTTTATATTTCTTTTGTGCGCAAATTATATGTATAGGAGAAATATAATGTCAACACAAACAAAACGAATTTGTGCGTTTATTGTGCGCATAAAATACGTTAATTATATTGCTAATATGTTTCTATTGGTATATAATAGTAATTAATAGAACAATAACCTATTATTTAAGGAGTGACTTTCAGAATGAACACTATTTTAAAAGCTGGAGCCGATGCAGGAAACAATGCTTTAAAATTATGGGTAAAAGATTCAGAACCTATGTTGATCCCAACGGTCTATTCTCTGTATCTTGGTGAAACCACTGAGTTAATGGATTTAGAAGATATTCCTGTCGAACAACTGGAAGATAATATTGATGTGACGATCAACTCTAAAACTCTAGTCTTTAATAACAACCGTTACATTATTGGAGAAAAAGTTTTAAATGATAATTTACAAGCAACAGAACTAGAAAAGAAATCGGATAAATCAACCGATGAACTTCCAGCTATCGTGACTCTTTCTGGTCTAGCAATTGCTGCGATGAAGCGAGAATACGATAAAGACCACATTGAAGTAACTTATGATTTATCTGTGGCACTTCCAGTCAGTACAATTACACAAGCGTCTGCACAGGCAAACGCTGATCGATTCATGGGAGCTCACGAAATTACGTTTCATCATCCATCTGGACGTGATGTGAAGATCATTATTAACATTGAATTTTGCAAATGCCTTGCTGAAGGTGCAGCTGCTGCATGGGGCGTAGTTTTCGATGAAAAAGGAAAATTAGCTGAACGTAAAGTTGAAATTGGCGAACAAATTGTAAAAGTAAACTTTAATAACAAAACGTTATTACACTTTGACATTGGAGCTGGTACAACTGAAATTGTAGTAACAGAAGGTGTTAAATTTAATCCGAAGCTTTCTGAAGGATTGAACTACGGCGTAAAACAAACGATTCTCGATATCATGAAACGCTGGAACCGTGAAAATCCCCGTAAACCAATTGACAGTATCGCTGAATTTAATGATATCTATTTTGATTCAGAACACCCTCGTCATAACGCTCTCATTCAAGCTTCCGGTACAGCTATGCTACAACTAGCAAACCAAATTAGCGCAAAGATCATCGATAAAATTGACGATCTTAAAGACGATCCATTCGTTTTTATTTATGGCGGCGGTGGAGCGGTATTAAAGTCATATTTGACAACAATCTTGAAGCAAAAAGACCGAATGACGAATGTGACTTTC
The DNA here is from genome assembly GCF_036663575.1 of Halalkalibacter flavus. Classification (NCBI taxonomy): domain Bacteria; kingdom Bacillati; phylum Bacillota; class Bacilli; order Caryophanales; family Bacillaceae; genus Halalkalibacter; species Halalkalibacter flavus. The sequence continues at coordinate 23,725 of NZ_JAWRVK010000026.1, read as the reverse complement.
CTTTCTAATCCAATGTTTGTGAATGCGCGCGGCTTACTCGTATACACGTGTTCACCACGTTATGAACAACAAAAAGAAAAAGCACTAGGTGTTATTGATGGCTCGAATACGAAATAAGGAATACAAACAAGGCGATCGAATCAATATTTATCTAAGCCGCGACCTAACACCGGAATTTATTGATTGGATCAACCAACAATCGGACCTGTCAAACTTCTTTCTTTATGCAGCCCAACAGCTACACAAACAGACTGGTACGGTTGATGTATCTGAAGTCATGCCAAGAAAAATTAACTTTCATTTACCTAAAACGGATAAACCAACTTCTAAAATGGAAGAACCAGTTGAAAAAAGATCCATTCCCGAACCAGAACCACTTATGGAAGAAAAAGAATTCATTGATGAATCACAAAGTATTAAAAAAGATGAAACATGGGCAAACATTGAAGATATGGATGATGATGGATTCGCTTAAGAAGCGGGCAATAACACCCCAAATGGTTTGTTTGCTAAGCTTTTCGAGAAGTAATGTGTCACTATAGGCCATTCTACGGCCATTAACTTTTTCGAGTCGAGACATTCATGATGATTTCTTCGACATTGGAAGGTAAATCATTTCTAAGCACGCATAACAGCCCTTCTATGGGGCTGTTTTTTGTTTTGAACAAAAGCAAGGGGCTGCTATGCTTATTTTTTATCGGTTCGCTTCCTGAAAAAACTGCTGTGCTACAATTTGCTGACTTAAACATTGTTAAAGGTTAAATATTTTAGCCATTAAGGAGTCCAATCAAGAGAAAGCAACATGACATATACTAAGCAACCCATATAACGCCATAGCAACCCCATAGAAAGATTTTATTTATCTCAAAAGGAAGAAAGTAGGGGTTGCCACTTAAAATGCTTATATGGCTAAAATAGGGATTCTGAAGGGCTCTTTATTGCTATGTACATCGAAAGTTGTTAATTTCTCTGAATCTATCAAGTTCATAATCAAAATTCACGCTCATATTACACTACCTAATTAGATTTCTCTAACCAATTATAACTAGGAATATAACTAGGAACTTTTTTTTCATAATCGTTTTCTTGACTTAACTTTAGTTCACCCAGTTTTTTTTGATAGTGACTATCACTAAGTCTAGATTGTTCAGCTTTGTCTTTAAGTCCATTAGCAAAATAAACCGGCCAATAATTAATTGGTTCCCCATGACGTTCTTTATCCATCATCCAATCATATTGTTTTTGCACATCTTCCGTCGAGAACTCTATCACTCTATCATTCCAGCAAGTGAGAACCGTATCTCTGGCTTTATCATGAGAAATTCCTTTATGTAATAACAAGTTATATAGCATTTCTAATGCAATTCCATCATGAGATGAAATAATTTGATTTAATTTTTCATCATCATCTTTCTTGTTTTTGGTTTCTTTACTAACTCTAGTATTATCTCTATCTATAGATGATGATGAATAATTAATATTCTCTTTAAAGGTATTCTCTTTAAAGGTATTCTCTTTATATAAAGGACGTGTTGATTCAACATTTCCTGGAATTGTCGATTCAACACGTCCTATAGGAAATGTTGATTCAACATTTCCCAATGGGGACAAGGATTCAACCGGAATTGTTGATTCAACATTTCCCAATGAGGACATGGGTTCAGCGTTCATTTGCTCTTCGAAATATTCATTAAAATCATCGTCATGAACATGTGACTCAAGAGCAGCCAAAACTAATCCTAAACGCATCATAAATTCGGGAATATTAAGACGAATATGGGTGGCTGTTTTTTGATGATCACGATCAAATGGATCTTTCATAGATTTTTTGATGACTAAATCTTCTTCTTCTAATCGTTTCATTGCAGTTCGATAATTAGCAGGCGTTAAACGAATTTCGTCATACCATTCATCTATTTTTTTGACTATCCAATGGTGCCCATGTTTTTTTACTTTTAACTTAGACTCACCATTTTTGTTTGGAAGATACCAATATACAATTTGAGAAAGTAAGAGACCTGATATGATATCTCCATTTTCCATTTCACCTTTTTTATTTTTCTTGTTACCGACAAGACCACGTTTTCCGACAACATCGACATAGATCGTTTTAAAATCAATCGTATCTTGAGAAGCTTTTTCCCATGTTAGAAATTGTTTCCATGTTTTGAACATAAAAATACCTCCGTTTTTTTCTGCACACCTAAGTCGAATGTACTTAAAACAGAGGTAAAACTTCTTCACAATATAGTGATTACATGGTATAATTTTATCAAGTAAATCACATAATGATTGTAAAAATATCTCTGTTTTAACTACAAGGGGTTTTTATCTGGTCCTGTCGCCAAACAAGTAACCAGATAAAAACAGTGGTGAAGCAGGGATTTTTTGATTTTATTAGAATTGTGTTTGAAATTCAAAACAGTTATATGCTATCTTTTACATATAATAAATCTAATACCATGTTTCTTTAATCGTAATTATAGCAAAATTTTCAATTAAATAAAATAGTTAATTCAAATTGGGGGGCATGTCTTGAAATTAAATATCCTTATGAATAAAGAAATTAATCATCTTATAGAAATATCAGCGAAAAAGATGGGTACTAGTAAAAGAAATATTATTTCGATTGCCTTATTTGATATCTTAAATAGATCTTATACTTTAGATGAAATTGAACAATTAAAAGTGTCAATTCAGTTAAATTATGTAACCACCATTACAATCAATGAATCGGTTGGTGTTAAAATTAATGAAATACATAGGCATGGACTTTCAAAAAGGGTGTTCTTCGGTTATTTGATTTGTGATTATTTCTATACTCACTACAATTATTTTTTAACAAAAAATGACATAAACAAAGATAAAGAATTTAACACAGATAAAGATTACATTCAGATTAAGATTGATAAAACAATTAAAAGTAAAATTTCTACATACTGCAATGAAAATGCCATCTCTTTAAATAGCTTGTTTGCTCACTATATTTTAAATAAAGAATTAACAGTTAAATCTTTTGGTGTTGAAGGGAAAGAACTATTATATTTAACCTTCAGCAAAGATGTAAAAGATATTATTAAAAAAAATTCTAGTGAAATGAATATTTCATATCTTTTTTATTTAAATCTTATAGCTGCACAGATCTGTAATGATCTATCTTTATAAAAAGCAGGCTTTAAATTTCGCTGTTTTTTATTAAGGACATGAGCTTGTTCATTTTGTTGTAACGAGTGATTTTATAGATGAAGGACAGAAGCTTGATAAGACAAAAACTATCAATAGATTTAAGTGACTTGTTTAATTCATTAACGAATATTTAGTATCTATTTACATAATACAATATTTCCTGTGTTGGAAGGGAGGGGTAAAAATATACCCCTCCCCAATAAGTGATTTTTATGATAAAATGTTAATTTTTGTCGTTTTTGTTCTACAACTTATAAATAAATCGCAAGGAGAATGATATGTCTAAGGTTATTCTTTTCAATTTCAATGGAACTCTTGTAAATACAAAATCTTTAGCAATTGATATTTTTAATGAAATAGCCGAAAGACATGGCTATAAAAAAATCAACACTGAAGACATACGTTACTTAAGTGCATTATCAATACGCAATAGGTGTAAAAAACTGAATGTACCGTTTTTTCATATGCCTATTGTTGGGATACTCATTAAGCAAGGGTATCAAAAGTACATTCCTAATTTGAATTCTGTAGACGGAATAAATGAAGTCATTTATGAACTAAAACAAAGGGGGTTTCGTTTAGGATTTTTGACAACTAACTCTCGTGAGGTAACTAACCAGTTTTTAATTAACAATTCAATTAATATGTTTGATTATACTCATTATTCGTTTAATCCTTTTTCTAAAGTAAAAGACATTTCCTCTTTTCTTAAAAACAATAAATTAAACCACAATGAAGTTATTTATATTGGCGACGAATTAAGGGATATTAAAGCAGCTAAAAAGATGCGACTTAGTTGTATTGGGGTTTCTTGGGGTTATGATTCAATGGATCTTTTGACTACAGGACATGCAGACTATATTGCACAACAGCCTAAAGATATTTTAGATATAGTTTTGAGGTTGTGATCAAATGTTCTTTATTTTCTTTTTTAATACGTTATTTGCAATTATCTTATTCATTACTCAACCGAAAGAAAATGAAGCGAATCGTTGGATGATTACATTTTGTATGTCTGCTGCAATAGGTGCTCTATCTGAATCGATATTGACAGATATTATACCAGTGGTTGAAAAAATAGGAGTAAATCTTCTATCACCTTTTCTTTTTGATGTACATATTTATTTTCAATTTCTAAGCCAAGTTGTTTCTCCTTATGCGATCTTAATGTATTCGATAGTCTACTCGAAAATTATCAAGGTTTCGAATAAGAAAAAGTTACAATATATTTTAGCAATACCAATGGTTGTTATGGTATTCTTTGCTGATTTTCAACCAGACATTGCAATTAATTTTCGAGTATTGTTAATGTGGTCTGCTCCATACATTTTAATTGCAAGTTACATCATGTTTTACACATATTATACTGAAATAAACATGTATCAAAAACAGAGTAAGTTTCGTGTGTTTATTGTATTGGTACCAGCTTGGTTAGGTGTTTTTATCTTTAATTATGTTTTTCGAGCAATTGATATACATACAGAATTATTTCGTTTGGTTCCAACATTCTTTTTTATAGCTTATCTCCTATTTGTTTTGTACATTTTTCTACATGGAGCCTTTGGAATGAAAGTTAAAATAGAACAACAACAGATATTAGACAAATCTATGCAAATCATGAGTGGAGGAACGGCAATTTTAAACCACACAATTAAAAACGAAGTTAGTAAAATCAAATTTTTCTTTAATATCGCTAAAGATTCAATTGAAAAAAAAGACTTGAATGAAGCTAAGAACTCCATCGAATCCGTTTTTCCTGCCATTGAAGGCATTGATAACATGGTCGATCGAATTAGATCAAAAACGGAAGAAATTGTTCTTAAAGAAACAAGTGTTCAGTTAGAGGAACTTATTAGAGGTTGTATCGATAAAGTACAACCTATTTTTAATTCGAAGGGGCTTGAAATAAAGACTCATTTTAAAGCTGATGTTACGTTATACTGTGACGATGTTCTGTTAGCAGAGGTCATTAATAATATTTTAAATAATGCTATGGAATCTATTGTTGTTCCGAACGGTCAAATACATGTTCAATTATCTAAGATAAAGAATGGACTAAGTATTGAGGTTAGCGATAATGGTGTCGGAATTCCTAAAGAAGAACTAAAACGAATCATGGAACCTTTCTTTTCAACAAAGAAAAACATAAAAAATCATGGATTAGGACTTAGTTTTTGCTATAAAGCAATCAGAGCGCATGGTGGCGAGATATTTGTTCATAGTGAGGTAAACAAAGGGACTTCTGTCATTATTCAGTTGCCTAAATCTCGAATTGTATAGTGTTGAAATGAGGGATAAAACCATATGGAAGATAAGAATATAAAAGTGGTATTAGTAGAAGATGAACCTTTTTGGCAAAAAAATATATCCAAGTATATTGAAAAAGAGGCAAATAATATCGATGTAGTTGACATTGTTGTATGTAAGGAAGAAATGTTAGAAACCTTAAAAAGGGAACCTGAAATAGATGTTGTATTATTAGATCTTAATCTTACTAGAGCTAACTTGGATGGAATTGAGATTATAGAAATATTAAGCAATCAGGCAATTAAAACGATTGCCCTTACATCAATTGTCGATGAAGAAGTCATTATTAATTCTTTTGAATCTGGAGCAATCAATTATATAAACAAGTCTAGTATATTTGACATCATATCAGCAATACACGAAGCAGTTGAAGGAAGAAATCGAATACATTCTGATGCTTCACGAGCCTTACTATCCAAAATAAAGAAAGAAAAGAAAATACGGTTACTTACCTCTTCTGAACAGGAAATTTATAGTCTTCAACAAAAAGGGTATAGCAAAAAGAAGATTGCGGAAACTCTTTTTAAATCTGTAGAAACGGTCAAAAAACAAATTCAATCCATTAAAAAAAAAATAAATGCTTAATAAGTATTTGGCTCCTCAAAAAGGGAGCCATTTTTTATAAATATTATTTTGTTATGACCAATGTTATCTTGTATAAAAATTGAAAACTTGAATCGAGAAATAGTAAATTTAACATTATATCATATAATTCATTTATTGGGGAGGGGTATATTTTTACCCCTCCCTTTCGACATGGCAAATATTGTATTGTGTAAATAGCCACTAAATATTCGTTAACGAATTAAAAAAGTCCCTTAAATGTTTTCTCTCTTCTTCACTTAATTGTTCAATAGCTGTTACAAGATGCGAGATGCTCTTTAGTGTTGGAATGATATTAGTTGTGAGAAGGCTTTGAACTATTCTTATTTCGCTGTCAGACATTTGATCTAAAACATTGAATATTTTCCTTTTATCTGTACTGCTTACTTTTTGTTCAGGTAATACATTTTCAGGCAATATTTCATAAAGGGTAATTTTTAATGCTTTGCAAATCTTTATGAGTGTCTCAATATTTGTTGTTGAATTACCATTTTCAATTTTGCTAATTGTACTTTGTGAAGTTTCTGAAAGATCAGCCAGTTCAGTTGTTGACATATTTATGGATTTACGATATTTTTGGATTTTTTGTCCAAGTTCCTTATTAAACTTATTCATACTTTTCACTCACCAAGCTCTGATTAATTTTACTTAAATCATATCAGAAAAAACTAGCCAGGGTTCTTTTATTATCATTTTATTCCTTTTTGAATAATTTTTAATTGACTAATTATTCGAATAGGAATAAAATGATAATAAGGAGGTGATCATTATAAATAAAATCAGGATAAAAAGGTTGGAGAAAGGTTGGACTCAGTTTGATCTTGCGGATAAATCAGGAGTTCCACAACCGACTATTTCACAAATCGAAAGAGGAAATCGGAAATACCCTACGCATGAAAATATTATGAAAATCGCTAAGGCATTGGATCTCAAAGTAGAAGAGTTATTTAAGGTTGAGTAAGGTTTATAAGATTTAAAACATAAGAGAATATGAGGAAATTGGGTAATTTACCCTTTCTTATTTTAAAAAAAGGAGTGGAAAAAATGCTATTTGAGTCTCTGCAAAAACTAATTAATGCTATTTTCTCCAATGTGTTCAACCTCGGCGCAACAATTTTTGGTATTGGTATCTTATTTTGTGCTTTAATGGCAGCGTTTGGTGGCGAGGAAGGAAAACAAAAATTTCAAAAAGGACTTGTTGTTTGTATCATGGCCTTCGTGGTTTTCCTACTCGCAAGAGCAATCATCGGATTCGTTAGAATGAACACTTAAAATATAGCTATGGAAGCTGTTCGTAAACTAGAAAAATAACTCCAACCTATTAAAAAGAAAGATAGATCAATTCTATCTTTCTTTTTAGAAAGAAGGGATGTCATGCGAGATTACTCTGCCGAAATGGCTCGTGAAGAAATGAAAAAAAAGGGGAAAATTTTATTAAATCTACATTTTGATGCCAGCCGGTACATCATCGGAAACATTCGGTTTATGGATGTTGTGTATTCGGCACCATTCCTTCTATTGACTATTTTGATTCTGATTATTTTATATAAAACAAGTCTTTTAAACACCGTTACTTTATGTTTTGCTTTTGTTCCGTTTTTATTTTCTATTTCTTTACTCAGCATGAAAGATGCATACCGAAAAAACATCAATCAGTGGAACAAGATCTTAAATAAAGTAAATTTTATCAGACGTGAGAAGACCTTTCATTTTACGAAAGAGGTGAATATTGATTTGAGTCAGGATATTCGCGCAAAACTAGGAATCTTTACCATTTCAAATGGTTGTTATGAGACATTAGATAACCATCTTGTGAAAGTTCTAAAGGTATCGAGTGTTAATGTATCTTTGATGTCACCATCAGATCGAGAAAGAGTGTTTGAAGCCTACCAAACGTTTTTAAATGATATTCCAAGAGATTTTTTTGACATTCAAATCAATCAGATTGTTCAGCCTATCGATTTGAAAAACTACTTAATCGAAATTGAACAAGAAATTAACAAGGAACGTGATCTAACCAAACGACTTCTCGGTCAAAGCTATAAGAACAAAATTTATCAAATTCAAAAGTCAAAAAATATGGTTAGACGAGAGCGATATGTGATCTTGTCGACTAAAAACAATAATAAAGGCTTAGATACAATTGATCGGAATGCGGAATCCTTGAAAACGCAAATAGAAAATATGCTACATGGACGTTACGAGTTGGAAGTAACGATTCTCGATAATGCTGCATTAGAAGACTTGTTGTATATGGCGATTGATTATGAGAGCGCACAAACAAATAAAGATATGTCATCGCCTTTAAATAGCTTCTTAACAGTGAGTGATAAAGAATTTAAAGAAATGAGCGAAAACTGGAAGGAAAATGAAAAGTACACAATCTATTAATGTCAATTCGCCTTCAGGCGTGACAGTTGCCTTCAAGGCAACGTTAAACGAATATTGAAAACGTTAGGGGTGTGTAAGTTTTGAAATTACCTACATGGTTAGATTTTTCAAAGAAAAAGGATCAAACTCATGATGACCTATTAGAAAAATCGATGATGAATGCAAATCTTCCATTGCTAAATAAATTGTCTCCGGATTCTCTTTATGAAGATGAAAATTATGTAAGATCGGGTGGGAATTATACTCGAACTTATTGTGCAGTTGAATTTGAAACGGTTATTTCACAAGAGCATATACAGCGGCTAACCGAAATATCAGAAAATGTTAGTGTGACGCAATATCTTAAAGAATATGATCCAGAAATGGCTCGCAAGCAAATTTCATTAAGTATTAAACAAAATCGAAATAAGATTGAATCACGATATGTTAGCGAAGATGTGAAGGCTCGTGCTGAAGCTGAAATTAAAGATAATGAAATGCTGCTTAGAAATCTTTCGATAAAGAATGAAAGAATGTTTTTGTTTCAATTATTGATTCACATTGTAGCGAGCAGTAAAGAAGAACTCGATCAACTTTCTCAATTAGTACGATCAACAGCAGGATCGATTTGTAAGTTGGTTTATCCAAGACTAAGAGGAAAAGACGCCTTTGACAGTTTTCTACCTTTTGCAACCAATAAAGTTTATGACTTAACTTATCGACCAATGACCTCAGAAGCGGTTTCTTATTTCTTTCCCTTTCATGAAAATGAGATTTATCATAAAAACGGTTTGATGTACGGCACAAATATTTCTACTGGAAACGTTGTTAAAGTTGAAGATCGTTCTTTAGTGAATAAACACATGTTTATCCTAGGGATTAGTGGATCAGGGAAATCAACATTTTTGATGACTTATATGCTAAGAAAATTCATGAAAAATGAAAGGATTATTGCGTTGGATCCTAAAGGAGATTACGGAAAACTTTTTCAAAAACTTGGTGGGGAATGGATCCAATTTAAGCTTGACGGTGACAAGAGAATTAATCCATTTGATATTCCTGTTGTTTCTGCCCAGGCTGATGATGAGGGGAATACCGTAGAAACCAATGCACTTTATGATAAAATCTCGACTCTTATCATTATGTTTAAACTCATGTACCGAAACATGACAGACTTGCAAGAAGATGTTTTATCAGAAGTACTATTGGATTTGTATGCTTCAGAAAAATATGGACCTGTATCTATTACTCCAGAAACGAACATTAATGAACTCAAACCAGAAGACATGCCGATTATGATGGATTTGTACAATTTTCTTTCCAATTTAAAAGACAGAGATCGTAAACGTTACGATATTTTAGAAGAATTTCATCAAACCTTATCCGCATATGCAAAAGGAATTTATCAAAATATTTTTAACGGTCATACAAACGTTGATACAAAGAGCAATTTAGTCGTTTACGATATTAAACCTATAGCCAAAATTGAAAAAGTGAAAAGGGTCGCTTACTTCAATATTTTAGCGAGTCAACGCTATGAAATCATTAATGGTGATAGAAAAGATACGAGTTTAGTGGTCGATGAAGCCCATAACATTGCCGATCCAAACGTTGTTGTTGCCATGGAATATCTTTTTGAAATGATGAAAGTATTGCGTGAATTTAATTGCTCGATTGTTTGTGCTACACAGTCACTTGCAGATTTTTTATCTGCTAAAACAGAGCACAGAAACTATGGCGAAGCCGTCATTTTACAATCTGTTCAGCAGTTATACCTAAAAATGAAAGCACAAGAAGTGAAAATGGTCAACGAGCATATGCATTTAAATTTAAGTGAAAATGAAATGAGTTTTTTAACGGTGAAAGAAGGGCTAAAGGATTCTGATTCAGGAAAAGGTTTTTTCTATGTCGGGTCCAGCAAAGTGAAAATGGAAATATTTCTAACTGGCATAGAAGAAGAACTTTGGTTCAAGAAAAACTATAAAGTTTTAGAGCAATAGAGATTGGTAAGGGAGGAGGAGAAACTTGGCCGAAAGTAACAATGCATTAAAAGAGGTTGGAAAGGTGGCGGGAGGGAAAATTTTAACCTCTGTTGGTGCTCTGCCATCCGCAATTATAGTCCTATTTATTGCTTTTCTAGTGTTCATTGTTCTTTTCATTACGTCAATATTTCTAAACGACGAGACCAATACACCTGATTATGGTGTAAAGGGTATTTCAGAACAAGTCATGCAATTTAAAGACGCAATTGAAACAGAACTTGCGAATCAAGGTCTTGATGCATCTATGGCTAGTGTTCTTCTTGCTATTTTACAGCAAGAAAGTGGCGGCAACATCGCAAGAACAAACGGAGACATCTTTCAATCCTCTGAATCAATGAGTGGTGGTAAGATGGGAGTCATCACCGACCCAAATGAATCTATTAAATATGGAGTTAAGCATTTTAAGAATGTCTTGGCACAATCAAATAATAACCTGGACGTGGCGATTCAATCGTATAACTTTGGTGTAGGTTTTATCTCTTGGATAGGCGGCGAAGAACCATCTTTAGATAAACGGCTTGAGTTTTCTTCGGAGATGAAACAAAAACCTCAATATGCTTCAAGTCTTTTCACTGGTATATGTCGGAATGATGCTGAAGCTCGAGCAAGGAATGCGTGTTATGGAGATCCTCGCTATTTAGACAAAATTAAAAACTATTTAGTTATCTTAGAAAGCGATGGAGATTATATGGGTTTTGTTGGGGATGGTAACTTTGCCATGCCGATAGGCGGAACGATGACAATTACAAGCGATTATGGCGTACGTATACACCCGATTTCAAAAGAACGAAAGATGCATAATGGTATTGATTTTGGTTGCGTGAATTATGTTACTCCTATTCGGTCAATCGGTGACGGACGAATCGTGTTTTCAGGAGGAGCAGGGGGATATGGAAATCTTGTCATTGTACAGCATGAACAAAATCTATTTTCAGCATATGCTCATTTATCGAGTTTAAGTGTAAATGTAGGCGATACAGTGACATTAAGTCAACAAATCGGTGTGTGTGGATCAACGGGTGCGAGCACAGGCCCGCATTTACACCTAGAAGTACGGACGGAGAAATTTGGAGGACACAAAGATCCTAAGTCGATTTTAGGACTATAAACCAAAATTATGTGATACAGAAAAGGGGGATGAACTTCGTGAGCTTAGCTGAAAAAATAGAACGTGAAAAGGCTTTGGTTGAAGCATGGAAAGAAACCAAACAACTGAACGAACTCATGAAAGATTATATTCGCGTTGCTATGGACAGAGAAACGGTTCATCATTTTGAAAAAAAGACTGAAATCAATACTATCCTAGAAGGGATTGAAGCGATAAAAACTAATCAAGAAAATATGAAAAAAGAGATAGAGAAACTTAATCAAAAGTTAGAAAATCTATCTCTCTACAATGAAGAAGGTGACTTTAAATGAAATTTAAAAAAGTGCACATTCTATTTATTGCCGTTTCTGTAGTTTTACTTATCTCCATCATTGCTTTATGGATTTTACCTTCTGGTACTACTGATGATGTAAACAAACAGCCATTAAGCAGTGATATAGAAGATCAGCCTATAATCAATGAAATAGAAGAGGAAGAGGAAGAACCGAATCAAAGTGGTGTTCCAGTTCTTAATCAATCCGAATTAAGCGAAATGGAAAATGCTATTGAAAGGTTTTTAACGGTTTGGTATACGGAAAAAGATCGGAATGTTATTGAAAATGAAGTGCGAAAGAATATGACAGATGAATTAAGTGAGCAGTTTTTTGGTACGGAACGCCCTTTCAATCCAATTGAAGCTGGAGGGGACGAACATGATTTGGTTGAATTTGAAAAGATTTTACGTTCTATTGATATTTATGTGAAAGAAGTAGACGGACATTATGCTGCACTTTATGAAGCTGATACAAGCTTTAGGATAGGTGAAAATACTTCGGATCAAAAAGCATTAGGGAGAGTAAAAGTATCAAAAGAAGATGGAAACTGGTTAATATCCGAATACGTAGAACTTGATGTGCTAGTCGAGTAGGAAAGAGTAAATTAGGAATTACTCTTTCCCCTATGTCTTTCCCACAATGATGTATTAACCTAGAAGTTATTTATATTGTACTTGATAAAGGAGTTGAAATCCATCCGATGAAAAATCAAGCAAATCGTTTCGGTGAAATAGAAGTTTCAAAGAATAATATCGTTTATTCAATGCCGGTCAATCGTTTTAAAACCGAAGATCGAGAAGCATTAGAACAGTTGTATAAACAAAAGCTGGAGAAGTTAGATTATAGTGAATCCTTTGCTTTTGCTAACTCGATCAGTGAATTGAGAGCACATTTTCTTTTTTCTTATGAACTTAAAGATTGCGTAAACTTTTTGAGCATACGAAAATTAAAATTCGAAGAAGTGATCCCTTTATTGAAAACGCTTGTTGAAATTGCAAAGATTTCAGAAGAAAAGCAGGTGAAAATCCTGTGGCATACAAATAATTTTTTCATCAATATGGGAGAAAAACAAATTCAAGCTCTTCTTTTTGAATTTGACGGTATGAAGATCTTTTCACAAAAAACGGCACTTGATGGTTTAAAGGAACTGATAATTTTATCCCTCACAACTCTAAATAATGTCATTGTTAAAAAGCCGTCCAAGGTTGATTTTATCGAAAAGAGAGATGAGACGTATCAATTTATAGAAGACATTCTTATTTCTAAAAATGTAGAAGAGATCGAAATGGTCATTGACAAAGCTTTAGTTTTGTTAGAAATTGCAGCCGATAAAGAATATGAGGAAAAGCAATCAAAAAAACAACAATCATTTTTGAATAAATGGGGATTAAAGAAAAGTTCACAGAAACCAGAAAACGTATCCTTATCAGATAAGTTAAAAAGAGAACTCTTGGAGGAAGGCCAAAAAGGAAACTCTAAAAAATTTAAAGAAAAGAAAACGTTTATAGACAAATTGACATCACCCACCGGAATAGCTGTCTTGATTCCCGTGATGATTGTGGTAATGACTACTTACTTTTTAACGGACGGTTTTACAAATTTCGGAAACGATCAAACAGTATTAGCAAAAGAACAAACCGAATCTAAAGTTAAAGAAATTTATATCAACTACATCAATGGAGATCGAGAAACAGCCTATGCCGAACTAGATAGCATCGGTTATGAGAATTTATCTAGGGAAGACCAAATAATGTTAATTCAGTGGTACATTGAACAAAGAAAGTATATTAAGGCAATTTCAACAGACAAAAATAGTGCGTATATCATAGGAGATTTGCTAGTTACAGCTGACAACAAAGGCGATCTAGAACAACTTGTGAATCAGGTAGAATCTAAAGTACTTACATTTGATTTAGCTGATGTAAATAATGATTATAGTGTGTTAATTGCTAACAAAGATTTAAGCGACTTTAATCAGAGAAGAGCTTATGCAATTGCTAAAGCTTTTTATTTAACAAACAACAAAGACGATCTTGAAACTTTTATCACCGATTTCCAAAAGAAATCAGATAGCAGCGATTCATTCGAAAAACAGATTGAAATATTACAAGATGCGCAATCAACGGTTTCTACTTATTATGAAAGTTTACAAGATATCGATAAGCTCATAGAAGAAAAGAAACAAGAAGTTCAGGCTCAAGAAACGAAAGTGAAAGACAAAAATAATAAGGAAGAAAAGAAGCAAGAACTTTTAAAAAGTAAACAAGATGAACTGAAAAAATTAGAAGAGCGTCGCAATGACATAATCAAACAGATCCAAGAATTGTAAAATACGAGATCAAGAGGAGAGAGAACAAATGAGTGTCAATAACCCACCACTTAGGTTCCTTACGTTATCAAGACCTAAATTGAAAAAAGATAAATAAATCAAAGGACATAACATATTTTACATGACTAATATGTTATGTCCTTTCTTGTTGCACTAACGCCACCCGTTAGCCATCCATGCAGCGCAAAATCGGCGCTGCACCACAGAGAATGAAAATGGTATAGAGTTGTCAATACTGATTATTAATCCAGTCAATGTAGTTTATAGATTTATGAATTTTGGCGCTCTCTGCTTTTTTTTAAAACGAATGAGCTGCGTCTTCTTTAGTATTGTCTTTTTCCTTGAGTTACTGAAGTTTATTTTCATGGTAGTTCAACAACTATTTCTTAATTACTAATAGTGTTTTTTCAAATATATTGATGTGGTTAATGTCAAAGTTATTTATGGTTATAGTTTGTTCAAATTCTTTATCTTCTAATTCATCGCCAAACCAACAAGTGTATAATTCGCAATAATCTCCTATTTTTAGGTGACCATCTAAAAATTCACATAATGCTTTGAAACTTTTATGTCCTTCTAAATGACCCTTTGGATAATCACTTTTGTAATATTCATTAAACCATATACTCCCAAATTCATTTGATGTTACTTCATAAACATACTTAGTTGAAAAGTTTTTCTTTACATCCTTTCTCATTTGTTCATCTGAAAAAAAATCTCCTATTAAAATTTTGTCATCACTATCATCATCACTAAAAGACAGAGTAAAATTACAACCAAGATAATTTACTATACTCATTTCACTTTCCCCCTTTATTCTTTAATCAACTTTCTTGTTAAGTTAGTAAAAAAACGTATCCGCTTATTCCAGATACGCCCCCTTTACTTTAAGTGTAATTTTTCACAATCATTCAAAACATGAAGTTTACTTTTCTTTTTACCTTTCTGAATAAAGACGATAATTAGAAAGTCTATTCCAATTAAAACGATTTACTTCTCCATCACATTTTTTAGGTTTTTTAAATCTCGTTCAACCAACTCCGCATCTTCTAAAAACTTCACATCAGACATACCAGAAACTTGGAATAGAGTAAAAATCACTTCACATCCAATGTTGTTTGGGAACACTCTCATTGGATTATAAATTTCTTGCCCTTGAGGAGTAATAATATAATGGTCAGCCACTCCAAATTTATTCTTTTCTACATACTTGATTTTCATTTCGCCTTCTGGAGTTTCTACAATCCATTCACCACTCTCAGACTTTTTGACTGAAAAAGAAAATGTTGTTGCCCATTCTGAAAGGTTTTTAGGATTTGTAATGTACTCATAAACATCTTTAGGTTGACACTTAATTGATATTCCCAAAGTTTTTGCAATCATAACTGACATTAAAAAATCTCTCCTTTACTCTTAGTATCCCATTTGATATTAGATTATATCTAAAGTCATTGTTACCCTAACCTGCCAGTGAATTCAATAAGCAAATGGCGATGCCTTATTCAAGCATCGCTCCCGTTTGTTCAATAAGAAAAACAACATTCCCTTTATTATAGGAATGCACCTTTAGTTACTTTAACAATGGTTTTCTAATTGATCCCCGGTTGTAGTACTCCTTTCTTAGTTATAAGCCATGTAGTATTTGTCTAGACCAAAGTTATCCTACATCATAATATACTCGTAGATAAAACTCTTTAAGGTGTTGATAAAATGGAGGAAACCAAATTAGGTCGCTATATAGTTGATTTAAATTGTAAAGGTAGAGGAACTCACGGAAAAGTATATTGGGGTTACAATATAATTAACAATAGGAAAGTTGCAATAAAAGAATTAAATAATATAAAAGAGGCTAAAAAAGAAGCTTTTATTATGAAAACGTATGGTAACTTTAAATATTTACCGTATTTTTATGACTTTTACACAAGAAGAGGAAAGGCTTACATTGTTATGGAATATATTGGAGGCGACATACTTGGAACTACTTTTTGGAAGTCAATCGGAAAAAAGAGACCTATCAAACTAAGTACTCAAATCACAATAAATATTTTGCATGCCCTAAACCAACTTCATAACAACGGATATGCCCATAGGGATTTAATACCTCAAAATGTAATGATTTACAATTTGCAACCAAAAACAGTTAAAGTTATTGATTTTACTTTAGCCAGGCCGCTAACCACTGCCTCATTACAAAACGACTTACGTAAAGCGGCACTTATGTGTCTGTATCTTATTAATGGAAAAGCGCCACTCAATAAGAATTCAGCATATGGAATTGGTCCCTTTGCGGTAAGTAATAGCAAATTAAAAGAACATTTAACGACAGCCCTGACTCCAACTAACATGAAGAACTTTAAATCCGCTAAAGAATTTATAGAAGTATTAAAGCCCTTTGCTTAGAATTCCGATGTTACGTTACTTTTTATTAGTATAGCAAATTGTTGTCATAAGTTTGAAAAACTGCTTAAGAAATTTTCCGAGTGTAATAAGTCTCATCAAGATTCATGAAAATGAAGATTTGAAACTATGGTTCTAAAACATGTTAAGAGGTGATTTAATGTCCTCCAAAAAACAAATAAAAAAATTGAAATTAATAGATTATCGTAATATTTGCAAAGTAAAAAATTTTAGTGATTATAAAGTAGGTTGTTTACCAGAAAATAATCTATATATTGTAAAAAAACCAGAAACATTAGCCTTAATTCCTCCTTTAAACCCATCATTAAAACAAAGGGTTCCTAAAAAATGTAGAACTAAAGAGTTTTATCTTGCAAGTATAAAACATGCGTTATGTATAAAAAATCAAATTATTTTGTATAACAATAGATTATTACCTGATAGCTTGAGACTTTATGGCTTACTATCTTCTCATAAATCACTTTATAATAATGGTGCATTTAATAACTTTAATTTAAATAAGAAAAAGGATAAAGTTATTTGGCAACCAGGAGATAGTATCTTTTTAAGTGGAGAATATTCCGAAGGATATGGACACTTCCTATTAGAGGTTGTTTCTAGATTGTGGATTACGGATTTTTTAGATATTAGTCAGTATAAATTTATTATGAATCCAAATGATAACCAACGTTGGCAACTTGACCTTTTAAAGGGACTAGGGATAAAAAAGAAACAAATAGTCTATTTACATCAACCGATCCAATGTGAAAGTCTGCATATTCCAGTTCAGTCATTTGTGTTAAAAAAATATACCTCTACCCTAGCCCACAAAACTTGGGAAAAAATAGGTGACTACTATGATAATGGAATTGGCCCTGAAAAAATTTATGTTTCAAGATCTAAATTAAAAAATAAGAGGCGACAATTAATAAATGAAGCAAAAGTTGAAGAGCTATTTTCTTCACATGGTTTCCGTATCATTCATCCCCAGGAATTGAGCTTGAGTCAACAAATAAATTTTTTTAGAAATGCAAAGGTTATCGCAGGACCTTCTGGATCTGCAATGTACAACTGTGTCTTTCAAAAGAGATCATCCAAAAAAATAATACTTGCATCTGATAAGTTTTTTAAATTAAATGACGTATTTATTAATACACCAACCAAAGGACAATTGAGTTACTTTAGGGGTAAGACTGTAGATAATAGACCAGGGGTTAGGGCTAATTGGTTTGTCGAGATAGCTAAGCTTAAGAAATATTTACAAAACTTTTTAGATAACTAATTTGTTAAACGATTTCCGTTTATCAAAAAAGACCCACCACTTACGCTTTTGCCCAACTTTAGCTTTCATCATTTCAAAGATTATAGTTACTAATGCTGCGAAAAGCCAGATTAAAACAAGTACAATAGCAATAATAGCCCAAATAATGACTTGTTTATTTTTTAAAATTATCTAATTCTCCCCCTTTAGGTTAACTTCTTCAACAAAACTGCCCCGTTACTTTAAGTACAATCCTTCACAATCTCTAATTATTTTAACATAAATATCCAATTTAATTACCAAGTGTTATTCAATTATCTGGCCCTTTAAATAAAGATAGAGCGCAATTCATTACTGCAGAATTGCGCCCGATAGTTGAAGATCGTTGTATATCAACTTATTTAAGAAAAGCCACCCGTTACTTTGAATAACACTTTCTTTACTATAAAAAAGAATGCTGTTCTATTATTGAACAGCATCTAACCACCGACAATAAACTTACCAATAATGGTCTCTCCGTCAACATCATACAACGGAATTTCTCTTGGTTTAGCTTCATTTGAAAGTCTAACTGCTTCTTCAGGTGTTTTAGGCTCTGGACCATCCAAATCTTCTTTTTTTACATATCCTATTGTACCGTCTACTCCGTAAGCTTTGATTAAATCAGGTTCATCTTCATAAGAAGGCGTATCCAATGCTGAACCATACGTCTGCCCTTTTTCATTTTGAGGGTAAGCGATTGCGTCTTTATGTTTAGAGTTATCATCTTGGTTGTCAGCTAAAGTATCACTGAAAAAAAAGTTCCCAATAACCATTCCTAAAATAAGAATACCGCTAACAAATAATATTCGTTTAAACAAATAATCACTCCCTCAACTTACCATATTTTACCTTATTTTAATAATAATCTAATTTTCATTGTTATACAACCCTGCCAGTTAGTTGAAGAAGGGGAGAACGTTGTTCTCCCTTATATCTTTTTATAAACATCTGCATAAGCTACTTTCAGTTGCTCTCTTAATTGCTTGTTTTCCTCTACTAATTTTTGATTTTTTCTTTTCAGAGATGCGATGAGGGCATCTTTGTTGTTTTCGTTCATTTCTCGCTTTACTTGTTTAGGGGTAGGTACTTGCGACTGTTGATTTCGTAATGCTTCAATTCTTGAACGAAAGTCCTTGTTGTTATAGAGTGTTGCTTTTGAAATATCAGCTTCATTGGATACACTATTAAAATTTATTTTTTCATTAGCTTTTATAAGCCTTTTAATGGCTTCATCTACTTTCTGATAAGTAATTGCTTTTCGTTTGGCATGGATCTCTTTCATATGAGCAGAACGGTCATATTCAGCCATTTTCAGCACCTAACTTTCTTTTCATCCGATCTTGCCTGCCAAAAATTATATTCCCTTCTTGAATAGTATTTAAGATGTTTTGATAGCGTAATAAGTTCTTTTCATTTTTCTCGGCAATATCTGATCGACCTCGTTGTTTTGCTACCTCAATAGCTTTTGTAGTCGTCATAATGTGAAGTTCGTATTTTTGCTTATCTAATTCTGAAAATCCTACCGCTAAATCCTTGCATGGTGTTTGATTATCACCACAAGTTAAACAAGGTGGAGCTTCCATATGAGGACAATTCCCGTTTAGGCGGGCGTGGCACGTTCCATAAGGGTTATCCATCGCATTCAGCTTATGGTCTTGCCATAATGTATCCAGTATTTCTACTGGAATATCTTCTCCTGCATTTATTTCTTGTACTTCACCGTTTAAGTCGAAACTAAAAACACCTTGCTTTATAACAGATTCAAACGCTTTTCTTTTCGTATCATCTAGTAACTTAGCGTACCGCAAGGTCATTTCAGGGGAAGCATGAGCCAACAGTTCTTGTACAGTTAATATATCAGCGCCACCGTTTAACATCTTTACTGCATATGTGTGTCTAAACTGATGCATTTTGAAATGAAACAATTTATCATTTTCATCAATAATGTTTTTTTGGAATGCAAACTCATTTAATTTTTGTGCAATCCACCTTTGTTCAAACGGTTTTCCTTTTCGTTGACCACTATAACGAACAAAAATGAACCCTTCAGGGTTATTATCTTGATTACTATGTTCTTTTGATTTTTCTATTAGAACCGCAAGAATATCTGCAATTTTTTCATCAATGGGAATACGATGACCTTTTACATAGGTTTTTTCAATATCCGTTTCTATCGAATATTGACCGTTTATTCGAACTAAACAATTTGTAGTTAAACCTAATACATCAGATATTCTAAGTCCTGTTTTAAAAGCAATCCAAACAACAGGGGTTACTTCTTTATGCAAATCATCAATTTGAGTAAAAAGTTGTTCTAGAACATGGTCTGGAATATAGTCAATTTGGTCAATCGATCTTTTTCTAACCTTTGGTTTATCTTCAGGGAAAATCAGTAGTCTTACATGAGTTTCGGGAGCTATTTCATATTCATACCGTTGAATATCTTCGAGAAATTTCTGTACCGTCGATAATGATTTTCTAACAAAATCTTCAGGATTAGAATTACGTTGTTTTAAATTATATTTAGTGTACTCGTGTAAATGTTCAATATACTTTTCTAAATGGGAACGCTTTAAAGCTTTGAAGTCTTGCCATGTTGGCTCTATCGAAAAAATAAATGAAAAGAATATTGATAGTTTATCAACGTATTTATTTGCAGTACCCACAGAGAATTTATTTTTACTAAGTAGTCTTTGCTTACAATACTTTTTCACCTGTTCCCGAATCTTTTCGTTTATCTTTGAGAAATCAAGAAAATAACCTGAAGCACTTTTATTATAATCAATCCCATACTTATCATGTAATCTACGAATATCCCATTTGTCTTTTTCCCATTCATCACGCTTATCTGTGAGATGTGAAAAAGCTGTATAAACTATTCTTAAAAACTCTGCTACTTTACTCTTTTTGATCGTATTTCTTCTATTCACCCATTTTAAAACTTCATGAGTATTTACTCCCTTTTGATTTAACCAAAATATATATTCTTTTTCTGCTTTATCAATATCTAATTCTAAAAGTGATGTTAGTTTGGGATATTTCTCATTTAAGAACTCAGTTAATCTTCTTAGTCCATCTTGACAATTATTAAATATAGTCCTAATCGACCAATACTCATTAAACAATCGAGAATAAAATATATACTTAATTTCTAAATTAACAGTAGGACTTTTTAGTTGAAAGTAAATGGTTTTTCTTCGGTTTTTTAATTTTTCATTATATGTCGTTATTATTTCCCTGAATTGTTTAATTTCCTCTATAAAGTTTGTGTTCCATTTATCGTTGACTAAGAAGTAGGGATGGTTTACTTGTTCAATTGTAACTGAACCATCTTCATGTACTATTTTTTCGCTATAAGTTGAAAGTTCTCTTTGTAATACTTCGTGAAAGGCTACTTCTTCTACCTGAACATTCTTGATTTGCTTCATCCAGAGACTCCTTTCAGTTATTTTTCTTTAGGTCAAATTCAGATTGTGCCTTTTGCCAATCTTCACGAATATCTTCATCCGAAGGATGCAGGTACAGATTCATTGTTGTTTGAATTTGAGAGTGACCTAATCGTTCTTGCACTTGTTTAATATCCTTTGTTTTCTGATAGTAGATTGTAGCGTGTGTATGGCGAAATAGGTGAGGGTGTAGGTTTATCCCTGTTTTCTTTTTTAAACGCTTAAATAGGGATTCTACATTCCAATATTCCATTGGTTTTCCCACATCTTTTCCTCTCAGTTTTACAAAAACAAAGTTTGTGTCCAATTCTAGTTCATCAAGGACTTCATACAAATAATCGTCATATAAATCCATTAAGGACTGTGATACATAAATTTCTCTTTCCCCAGTTTTCAACATCGCAGCGTTTTCTAATTCCCCACGATCTACTAAACGAATCCGATGCCCCTTTCCATGATCAAAAACAAAATCCTCCATGAAAAGAGCGAGAGCTTCTCCAATACGCAATCCCGTTTCAAATAACAGTTGAATTAAGAATCTATCTCGAATATTAGTAGTTGCTTCTAATACTTGCTGCACTTGTTCTTTTGTGAGTGTATCTACTTTTTTTCGTGGTTCTTTTAATTTCAGTATGTTTCTGATAGAGGGCTTGTCCTTATTTACATGATGTAAAAAACTTTTGTAACGTGAGTGTTCCCCTGTAAACGCTCGCTTCATCAGTTTTTCCATTATGTCATTTTGCACTTCTTCATTTCGATAAAGGTAGTCATAGAAATTTGCTATAACTGTAATTGTAAGGTTAATTGTTTTCTCCGTTCGTTTTGCTTTCTCTTGTTGAAGGGGAGTAACATTTGAACTCTGATAAGGACTTCTTAACCATCCCACAAACTCCACTAAATCTTCTAACCTAATAAACTTATAATCTTTGTTTGTTTGTTCTAAATAGGTAAAAAAATGCTTTAATGAATAGCAATATGTTTTTTGAGTATTAGGGCTTTTTCCTGTCTTATCTAAATACTTTATATATTTCATAACTGGCATTACAGGGAACCCATCTTGATTCAGTAATATGTATCTCTTGTTGTTATTCTCAATGAGAACTTCTTGTACCCTCATAGCACTTCACCTCTAAAAAATATTAACGCTCGGTCTAAAGACCTCACTACGCCTCCCGCTGTGGGCTATGTCCTCCACCAAATCAAACGTATGTTCCGTTGTATAATATACATATTATACAACATTAACAACATCTAATTAACAAATATAATATACAAAAGAAAAGAGGATATATGCTCATATATTGAACATGTTATCCTCTTATTAGTATAGTCTATTTAATGACGAACCTTGAAATGGTGGGTTATTTGTAGATTTGAAATAAAGTCACGATGTTTATAAAAAAGATACGAAGTTTTTAAAGTCGCGCCGTTTATAAAAAAGTTTGATTAAAAATCTTTAAATATTGCAGGATTTTTTCTTGTTCCACGAACGGGCCAGATTGTTGAGGAACGTTTTTAGCAAAATTGGATATTTATGATAAAATATTGTGAAGGTTTTCACTTAAACTAACTGGCAGTTTAGTGGAAGAATGATTAAAAAATTAACAAATGAAAAAGATACATTTTAATCTTATAACCGTAGGAAAAAGTAGGAGGGGGACAAATTATGAAATTCAAATTTTTAATTATTTGTTTAATTTTATTAACCGCATGTTCTGGAACGAATTATGATAATGAAGATGTGATTGCTGTTTTAAAAGGCGAAGAAATAAAAGCAAAAGATATTCTTTCCCAGTATTCATTAGAAGATAAAAACATAGAAATTTACATAAAAGAAGAAATTATTATTCTTGAAGCTAAAAGCAAGGGTATTGCAGTATCAGAACAGGAAATACAGGAAAATAAAAAAATGTTATTTCCTGGAGCTGACACAGGTGAAATTCTTAAAATAATCCCAGATAAGGATAAAGAATTTTATGAGAAACAAGCCGCAGTTTTAGGTATTTCGCCAGAGGAATATTTTGATATTTGGAATGATGCATATCATTCAAGGGACGCTTATATCCAAAAATACATTGTTCAAAAATTTGGCGAACCTACATCTGTTGAAGATGGAGAGTTATTGAGTGAAGACATAGATGACCATATTAACAAGTTACTTTCTTCTTATAAAGAGAACGGTGAATTAATTCTAAACTAATGTAATAATTTCTTGTTCAGCTAAAGGGCAGTTTACTTGAAGAAGTAAAATAGCCAATGGGGGATTATATGTATAAAGCAAATTTAAAAAAGTATTTAAACAGATTTCTTATTTTGTTAA
>NZ_JAWRVK010000025.1:0-61364 GCF_036663575.1 Halalkalibacter flavus | reverse complement strand
TCCTGAGCCAGGATCAAACTCTCCATAAAAATGGTAAGCTGATTAGCTCAATTTGCATCACGCTAGCAATGCAATAATTAAGGATAAAATTTGCCCTATCGGGTAAATTTCTTTGACGAGATAATATATCTCTTTTAATTCGCTTGGCTTTTGTTCAGTTTTCAAAGAACCTTTCATAACAGCAACTTTTATATCATAACACAAAACAAATATCGAAGTCAACTATTTTTTAAGTTGATAGCCGCTTCATCAGCGACGTTTAATAATATAACACGTATAAACAAAATGATGCAAGCTTTTTAAAAAAAAAATTATAAAAGTCACCTTTTCCTTTAGTTCTTTCATATTATAAGGGACTAAAAAGGCAAAGCAGCCCTTTAAAGTCCCTTCTTCTATATTAGACACCCCTTCTGCATTTTAATCTATAAACCACCAAGCATCTGAAAAAGCGGAAGCATCGTTATAAAAAATAAGATAAAAACAAATCCACCAATGACAAGAAAAAGAACTGGTTGGACAAGATTTAGCACTCTTTGAATAGAATCTTCTAGTTCCAGATAAAGAATATCACTGTATTGCTCTAAATCACTTCCTAAAAACCCTGTCCTCTCACCATTATCAATTACAAACGACAACTCACGCCTAAAATAATCCTTCATTTTTACTATCTCCTGAAAACTATGACCTTGATTAAGCTCATGTGATATTTGAACACATTCTTGTTGCAAGAACGGAAGATAATCTTGATTTTCAAATTGCTTTAGCCCTTGTTGCAAAGACATACCTGTTCGAATTAATCGACCAAGCTGTAAGGCAAAGAAGTACGTTATCACCGTTTTAACATGTTGCTTACCAACAGGAAGAGAAAGTAATTTCATTGTTCTTTCATATGGAGTGTACTGTTTCATTTTAGGGTACAAATAAATAGAAATAATAAGGAGGCAAAGGACTAAGACACCGAATAGGTAAGGTAAATTAAAAAGAAAGAAAAGTAAGATTCTAAATAAGAATGGAGGAGCTTCTGTTACCATCGCAAAATAAGAACGAAAATGAGGAAGAACAAACCGAAACATTAAAAACAACACAATCATACAGAAAAACAATAGGGCAACCGGATAACGTATTAATTTGCTTACTTCATAAATAGTCTTTTCTCTGTAGCGTAACAATTCTCCCGCATGAGTAAAGCCTTCAGATATTTCCCCTTGATTTTCATAAAAGTAAAGAAACGACTTAATACTTTTGGGCATATCAAAGAACCGAAACGATTCATGAACAGAGTGACCTTCTTGTAAATTTACTATTACAATCTTGAATTGTTCCCTCGTCATCTTCATGACATGCATTTGAATAAATGTTAGGGCAACTTCGAGAGGGTAGCCTTGTTCAAGTAAACGTCCAATTCGAATAAAAGAATCAGCCACATCACGCAAATACTTCTTTTTACGCTGACTCTTAGAAAGTATTAGTAACAAATCTCAATACCTCCTTATCATGAAGGTATCCTAATGCCCATGCTTTCCGCGCCTGATTGACTAATGAAGCATTTTCAAACTTCGACTCGTTGATTAACGATTTTTTTAGACGATTTCCCTCTAACAATTCAAATACGGCAGCCCGTGACATCGTTCGTTCCCTCGCACATACCGGAAGGCACTCTTCAATACAATATGGACACTTAGTCGTTACAATCCGCTGAGACAAAACGTGTCTGCAGCATTGAATCAGGTCAAGTTGTGAAACCCCAAGGTCTCTCATTCGTACCAATGCCGAATAACAATCATTTGCATGAACCGTTGCTAATACAAGATGCCCAGTTAGTGCAGCTCTAATGGCAAGCTTCGCTGTCACTTCATCTCGAATCTCACCAACTAATATAACATCTGGATCATGTCGTAACGTAGCCTTTAAGGCATAATCAAATGTTACCCCTTTCTTCGAATTGACTTCTACTTGAATGGCATTATCGATATTGCGTTCAACAGGATCCTCAATTGTAATAACTCTTTTCCCTCCTTTTTTAATTATACTTTCTACAATTGTGTATAAAGTCGTTGTCTTTCCTGAACCGGTAGGGCCTGACACTAAGCACAGTCCATGAGTCAATGAAGTAATACTTTCAAGATTTTTTGCTTGATTTCGAAGGATAGATAATGAAGAAAAAGATTGTAGGGAGAAATTTGGAAGTATGCGTATCGCTAAACTTTCCTTTTCTCTTGAAGGAAGAGTAGATAATCTTAGAGAGTAAGATAAAGAGGATTGTTCTTTGTATATCATTGATGCACTTTGGGGTTTTCGACGTTCGCCAATATCCATACCTGATCGATATTTAAAATGACTAATTAACCTTTCTGCCATTTTTAACGGAAGCCTGCCCCTAGGTTCCATAATGCCATTAAAGCGGTACGTAATTACATACTGATCTTCTTCAGGTATGAAATGAAGATCTGTCACCTTACGTGAAATAGCGTCATCAAGCAAATACTTACTATAATATTCAATTTCATACAATAATATCAGCCTCCTTTTCTTTACTTACTTTTTCTAATTTCTACAAATTAAGTTATAGTCCTTTTTTTACATAAAAAAATTAAAGTAACAAAACATAATAGCGAAGTAACGCTGACTAGCAAAAAGCGGCTTTTTAAAGAACTCTTCTGCATAACAAAGCAATTTCCTGATCAAACTAAAAATATATTAATGGGCTATAGCCAAGTGGTAAGGCAACGGACTTTGACTCCGTCATGCGTTGGTTCGAATCCAGCTAGCCCAGTACAAAAAAGAAGAGTCTGTCTCAAAAGCCGCTAACAGAGGGACAATGGCTCCGTTCGCTACGCGCCTTGAGAGGAGAAAGCCACTCCTCTCAAGGCTTTAAAAGATGTAGCGACTCCGCAAATTGCTTCGGGGATGTCCCAAAAGGTCAAAAACAGACCTTTTGGGACATCCCCTTTTTTTTATCATATCTATTCCTTCTGATTGCATAGATTGTTACATAGACAACCCTGTAAGGTACTGTCACAAAAGGGGAAACTCTTTTTTAGTACTCTTCTAAAGAAGGTGATAACATGAAAATATTAAATGAGTTTAAAGAATTTGCTGTACGAGGCAATGTCATTGATATGAGTATTGGAGTTATTATTGGCACCACTTTTGCAAAGATCGTTGAATCATTAGTCGATGATATTATTATGCCTCCTTTTGGTCTCATCTTTGGGCAAGTAGACTTTTCCAATAAGTACATTAACTTATCGAATCACCACTTTGACACGTTTGCTGAAGCTCAAGAAGCTGGAGTTCCTATGATTAATTATGGAACATTTTTAAATCATGCCGTTCACTTCATTCTTATCGCTTTTGTTCTATTTCTATTTGTTAGACAAGTCAATCGAATTAGACGCCCTGAAGAAGATCCACTTGTGAACATGAAGACAAAAGTGTGTCCGCACTGCTGTCAATCAATAGCTTATAAAGCAACCCGATGTCCAAGTTGTACATCTGAACTTGAAGATGTTAGAGCCATTAAGCAACGACCCACATATGTAAGGATACAACGAAAGTCATCTTCTTGATTTTGATTTTCTTATTATCACTAATGCTTTAGGAGGTTGCTTTTGAATCCATTTAATAAACTACTTTAACTGCTCATCATCCTGCAATCTTTCCAAAGTCATTAAGCGAAATGCGATTTCCTTATTATTGTAAATCGCATGGGTTTGCTTATGACAAGGTATACAGAGGTCAACAGTTGGAAGGTGTGTCCCACCTTCCTCCTTAGGTGTTAAATGATGAACGGTTATTTCCACTTCATCACGTTCACACAATTGACAACGACCAACCCGTTTTTTCATCACAACTCCTCCCCAAACTGATCCGTCTCTTTTAATTTAATTTAAGAAGTTCTTCCTCCCTCTCTTTCTTCTCGTTCACGCTTTAATTGCACAAAACTAATGAAAAGAAAGTTCAATCCAATTAACGCAGCAATAAATGGACCAAACAAAAATTGCTCCTGCAAAAACCAGCCACTAAGAAAAAAAGCAACTGCCGTAATCGTAACAATACAACCCAGTATAAAAAAAGAAATCAAATTACCCTCTCCTCCTTTTTCTAACTTTAAAGTTATTTCCTCTTTTTAAATAAAAATGACCACATACACGACAAAATTTGCTACGATAAGACAAGATCTAAATGAGAGAGGAGACTTATTATGCAAGTGGCTTATCACCAAGACAAGCTGATCCATCTTCCTAGCTGTGAGCGTGAAAAATGGCAACAATTGTATATGGCTAGTATTCGACAAGAGGTCACTTGTATACATTGTCATTCGCCATTAAAGATGGATATGAGTATCCTCACTCCTCCATCGTTCATACACTTACATGTCACTGACGAATGTATAGATACAGTGACACTCATGGAAAAAAAACTTACAAACTCCAAACAAAAAGAACTACATCCTGAAAGTTCTCATACGACTTCTGGAATACAATTGCCAAAGCGGCGAGCAATCACAACAAATAGCCAAGAAGCAAAGAGCGACCTTTGGAAAGAACCTGAGTTAGTCAAAGCTATTCCCACTTTCAAACCTAAACAACCAAACTCGTTTCAAGTGCAAACTGGCTATCGGCACACACTATCAGAAAATGGGATCTACCTCGATGATAATCAATGGAAAGCTGTGCAAACGACAGAAGGCCCCCTCCTTATTCTTGCTGGCGCAGGTAGTGGAAAAACCCGTGTGTTAACAACGAGAACTGCCTTTATGCTAACAGAGCTCAATCACTCGCCAAAAGAAATGATCTTAGTTACCTTTACCGCTAAAGCGGCAAAAGAAATGAAAGAGCGGATGCGTTTATATCCCGGAATTTCCAGCTCTACTCTTAATCAACTGGTGATTGGAACCTTCCACAGTATCTTCTATAAGATGCTAATGCACCACGAACCGGAACAATGGTCACCCAATAACCTATTAAACCAAGAATGGCAACGTCAGGCTATGATAAAAGAAGCTGGTCGTGAAATAGACATTGACGAGAAAGAATTTGCTTTTGATCAAGCATTAACACAAATAAGCTGGTGGAAAAACCATCTCACTACACCTGATCAGGTAAAGCCAAAAGATGTTTGGGAAGAACGAGTTTCCTACTTATATAAACGCTATGAGCAAATGCGACTTACAAAAAACATGTTTGATTTCGATGACATGCTCATCGGTTTACATGAGCTTTTAACTAGAAACACTCATCTTCTTAAGCGGTATCAACAACGCTTTGCTTATGTTTCAGTTGATGAATTTCAAGATATTAATAAGGTACAAGTTGAATTAATTACGATGCTCTGTGACCGGACAAAAAATCTTTGTGTGGTAGGAGATGATGATCAGTCAATCTATGCATTCCGCGGAAGTGATCCGTCATACATTCTCAACTTTAAAGAGCGTTATCCGGAAACGAAAATGGTTATATTAAATGAGAATTATCGATCAAATCATGAGATTGTTTCCTCTGCTAATAATGTTATAGCAAGCAACCGTACAAGATATGCAAAGCAGTTACTTGCTCAAACTTCTTCAGAAAAGCCTCCTCTTCTTTTTTATCCGTTTGACGAAGAAGAAGAAGCGACAATGATAATGAATGATATTAAAAAGCAAATAGATAACGGAGCCACCCCAGCTGACTTTGCTATTTTATTTCGAACAAATAGCTCCGCCAGAGCACTTATTGAACGCTTTATTTCATCTAGCATTCCTTTTCAGTTAGAAGCTGATGGTGAATCATTTTACAGACGCAAAGCGGTGAGAAAGGTATTAGCATACCTCAAGCTAGCACGAAATCCTGATGACTCTCAAGCCTTGCAAGAGTTAGTTAGTGCTTTGTTTTTAAAGCAGCAGGCAGTTCGTGATATTAAAGCAGCTAGTATAGCAAATGATTGCACATATATTGAGGCACTACCGCACCTTCAAGGACTACAACCATTTCAAATGAAGAAACTTTCAGAACTACCAAAAAAGTTTCTTCACCTCCAAAAGAAATCACCTGTTCAAGCAATTGAATTTATCGAACAGGAGATGGGGTTCAATGATTACGTTAAAAAACAAGGAAACGAAGGCAATAAGATGGAACGAGGATCGGATGATATCCGCGATCTCAAAGTAATGGCAAGGCACCATTCAACCATTGAGGATTTACTAGATTACATTGATCATATGACGATTAAATACGACGAAGTACGTTCTCAAAAAAACATGACAAATGCTACCCAATTAATGACTATTCACAGAGCAAAAGGGTTAGAGTACAAGCATGTTTATATACTTAGCTGTGTTGAAGGAAGCTTGCCTCATGATTACGCCCTAGAAGCTTGGCGGGAAGGTGACGACAAACCACTCGAGGAAGAACGCCGCCTCATGTATGTTGCCATGACAAGAGCAGAAGAAAGCTTAAAATTGTCGGTACCAATTACAAGAAGAGGTAAAAAAGCATTTCGCTCACGATTTGTTAGAGAGGTTCAACGCCTTGCTCCGAAACAGCAACTTAAATCATAAAAAGGAGGTCAACAATGAACCACAAACAAATGGTCGACGAAACGCGAAAGTGGGTTAAAGATCAACTTGCAAATGAAAAAACTGGTCATGATTGGTACCACATTAAACGTGTCACAAAACAAGCTCAGGAGATCGCCGAGATTGAAGGAGCAGATGAATTAATAGTCATACTCGCAGCCCTGACTCATGATCTAATTGACGATAAAGTCGTAGAAAGTGAAGAACAAGGGGTAAAAAATGTCGATGATTGGCTTATTAAAATTGGTACAACAGAAGAACAACGCCAGCATATTCTGACCATTATTACGACGATGTCTTTTAAAGGCGGTACGAATAAGCCTGTAACGACATTAGAGGCTCAAGTCGTACAAGATGCTGATCGGCTAGATGCAATTGGCGCGATCGGTGTTGCTAGGACCTTTGTGTATGCGGGAAGTAAAGGTGATCCTATGTACGACCCTACACTTTTCGTTCGAGAAACATTAACAGTCGATGAATACCGTAATGGTCGTTCTAGTGCGATCGGACATTTTTATGAGAAGTTACTTAAATTAAAAGACTTAATGAACACGAAGGAAGGAAAGGTACGAGCTCTTGAACGTCATCAATTCTTAGAAGGATTTTTGGAGCAATTTCTTGACGAGTGGGGGCACAAATAAAAACAATTTAGGAGGGCGTTGCTTTGGCAGCAGCACCCTCCTTTTTAGTTCTAACAAACGTAAGAACCTTTTAAAACAAATCCAATAGGGTCTACTATCATTTCATGTTGAAAAAGTACTTTCCCTACCTTTATTTTTTTTATTGATTTTTTTCAAAATGTTTACGTCCGCTCCGTTATCTTCTTTTTTTCCGTAATGACCTGTTCAAAATTTGGATCTAGCCTATACTTTGCCAGTGGTCCAACTAACGGCGGCTCAATCTGTTTAACTCCTTTTCTAATTGCTTTCTTATAAACAAAATCTTGTTCACTAATTTCAATCTCATCCTCTCTTCTTTGATAAATATAGAGTAAAGGTACCTTATGTTTTCCCATCTTGCTGCTCACCTCTTTTTATCATTTATTTAACTATACAATTGATTAAACAAAAGTATGATACATCTTTTTTGCAAAAACATAATTAAAATCGGAAAAGCCACATATGTATAGGAGGACAAACAAATAAAGCTACCATTAATATACTTAGATAAATGAGGTGAAAACGTGGAACAAACAGATCAAAAATTAAGAGAGGCTTTTCAAAAATTAGAAGAAGCCATTAATCTATTTGAAGAAATGTTACTTGTTACCCAAGAGCAATCACAAGAAGAGCATACTATGAAAAAGATTGGATCTCTAAAAATACGCGTTAGTGAGAAAAAACACCTGCTTGACCCTGAAACTCAATTTGAGGATATTATTTCAAATTCTGAGGAGATTCGTTCGAGCATTCCGCCAGGTCATGATGTAACCCTTTTTTACAATAGGAGCCCCTTCCAGTCTACCATTACTTACCAATCTAAACCTGTAACAACTAAGCCTTGGCTATCATATACCTTTTATAAAACGAAATAAAAATCCACAAAACTTTTTTTAATAGAAGATACTTTTTCATTTTGAACACGCTCTAAAGCTAAAATTGCGTTAAGCAAGTACAAAAGGGTTGACTCTAACGGGTCAACCCTTTTGTATATCGTTTTCGTGCCTTAGCCCATATCATACGAAAATCCAATAGGACATTCACCTACTCAACCTATATCCATACAATAAAGAGAATCAAAACAAGATAAAGGAGTTGATTTCATGTACGGACCACAACAACCAACCGTCCAATTTTTACCACCGGTCGTTGTATCTCAGTACGTCAATCAATGGGTAACAACATCCATCCCAAATTACGGTGAAGTAACTGCATATATAACAGACTATAATCGTAGAACGGGAATGGTGTCGATGTTCATGTACAGAGCACCTAGATATCAACCGCAATTTATTCAAGTACATCATAGTGACTTAGTTGGAATTGCACCATACTATGGACCGATTCCACCTCGCCCAGGTAGACCTCCTAGACCAAGACCACCAAGACCACCTTACACACCTTGGTACCCAGGCCAGCCTGGCGGCTTCATACCTTGGGTTATCGGTCAAACAGGCATTTTCGGACAACAAAGATACTAAAAAGTACAAAAAAGGCTGACATTCTTCGTCAGCCTTTTTCCTTTATGATAATGACAATATATTGTAACCACTGTCTACATGCAACATTTCACCAGTCATTCCACGTGACAAGTCGCTCATTAAGAATAATGCCGTGTCTCCTACTTCTTCTTGAGTCGTTGTACGACGAAGCGGTGCACGCTCTTCAATCTCTTTTAATACATCGTTAAAGCCACCAATTCCTTTAGCTGCTAATGTACGGATTGGGCCTGCTGAAATAGCATTCACTCGAATGTTATCTTTCCCTAAATCATTCGCTAAGTATTTTACACTTGCATCAAGGGATGCTTTTGCTACACCCATTACATTGTAATTTCGAACAACTCTTTCCCCGCCTAGGTATGTAAGCGTGACAATACTTCCACCTTCAGTCATTAGTGGGCGAGCTTCTTTTACAACAGCTGTTAATGAGTATGCGCTAATGTTTTGAGCAAGAAGAAACCCATCACGAGTTGTATTTAAATATTCTCCCTCTAATTCATCTTTATTGGCAAAAGCAATACAGTGAGCAATTCCATGAATTGTTCCTACTTCGTCCTTAATTTGTGTGAACGTCTTTTCGATTTCTTCATCACTTGTAATATCACAAGGAAGAATAAGATGATCTTTTCGATCTAATGTATCCATCAGAGAACGGACATTTTTTTCAAGCCTTTCTCCAGCGTATGTAAATATCAATCTTGCTCCTGCATTTGCTAAGGACTGTGCAATTCCCCAAGCTATACTTCTCTTATTAGCCACACCCATGACAACATATGTACGTTCCTCTAAATTTAATTGAATCATTTTTTCTCCTCCATTATGAGTAGTTATTAATACCAAGTACTAATTATTATATCATACGGTTCTTATGATAGATAGTTTCAACATTCAATCATGCTAACCCTTTTTTGTTTTAATATTCTTCTGCTCATACTCACATTCTAAACACTTATAAATGACATTTTGATTGGATTGAGCTGTTAACAAATTCGTGATGGGCCTTTGATCTTTGCATTTTGGACACACAACCATAACATCAGCTAACACTATGAATCACTCCTGTTTTTATCCTCAGTGTCACCCAATAATGAGGAAGGCAAACTTCCATTACATAAAAAGTGGGGATGTCCCAAAGGTCTGTTTTAACCTTTGGGACATCCCCTTGCACATTACTCCTCGTATGAACTATTTGATAAGAATGTCTTCGGCAATGCCGTTCCTCTCGTCCCTCTTGTATCAACATCCTCCAATTCACGAGGATAAACGATAATGAAGCTCTCCGGCCCTGAATGAGCTAGAACTCGTGGTAAGCGCTCAAGCTGTGGATGCCATGCAACTGTTCCTCTTCTCGCACTAAAGACAATAACAACATCATCTGCACGTAGAAGTGGCTTATACGTATTATGCCATTCATTCCAAGATTCAAGGCTTGTAATCGATACCTTGACATCAGGCTTCACTTCGTTAAAACTCTTTTCATAACTTTTAATATTATCTTTTACAACAAAACAAGCAATGGTTGCTCCCAATTGACTCGCCATTTTTTTGGCTACTTGAACGGATTGATAGTAACCAGATTTATGATCAAAACCAGATGGAATAAGAATAACAATTCGCTTAGTCGTATTTAACGGATGACCAAGCATCGATACGAGAACCATTTGTGTTGTACGTTCAAGTAATTGGTCTAATACCCCGCCAAATATTTTCTGGGGGGTGGATAGCTTTCCATTCCAGCCAATAACAGTCGTAGTAATACGTGACTCTTCCATTGCTCGAATCATACCAGATGTAATATTTGTATCTACCCTTGTAAGCATTTGAATTGGCACTTCTGCCCCTGCTGCATACGTTACAGCATGCCCGAGTAACTTTTCTGCTTCTACGATTCTCGAGGAAGAGTCTTCCCTTCCACCTTGCGCAACTGAAAGCGTATAAAGCGGTTCAGGAGATTGCCCTCTAATAATAAACGACAAGTCCATCAATGATTCCATTGTATGTGGGTTCGCAAGTGGGACCATTACCCTCTCAGGAGCTAAAGAAGGTTCGTATGGCTTTTGGTCTTCTTTCATCGCGATGATTCTCGAGAATTTCTCAACTGTATATGGTCCAATCATGCATGTTGCTAAGATCATTACAATAATGGCATTTACAGTCGCTTGATCAAACAGACCTAAATCAAAACCAACAAGAGTGGCAGCTAATGTGGCCGCTGCCTGCGGAATCGTCAGACCAAAAATAAGCTTTATTTCTTCTCCTGAATATCGGTAAATTTTACCTGCAATCCATGCCGCTAAGAATTTTCCAATGATAACAAGAGAGACAACTAGAACCGCCTTCGTCCATGCAGACGGATCAGAAAGGAGTATCCTTAAATCCATCAGCATTCCAACAGATAACAAAAAGAACGGAATAAATAATGCATTCCCAGTAAACTTTATTCGATTCATTAGAGGACTCTGTTCAAAAATGAACCTATTTAAGGCTAAACCTGCTAAAAACGCACCAATGATTGGCTCTAAGCCCGCTACCGTCGCAAAATATGCTGTAACAAATAACACGGTCAATACAAAGACAAATTCTAGTGTTCCTTCACTACTCAATGTTCGGAAAAAGAACTTTGCAGCTATTGGTACAATGATAAAAACCCCAGCAACATAGACGACTAAAGAAACAACAAGGACAAACCAAAAATCCGGTGTCAGCTCACCTTGAGTAGAACCCGCTACGACCGCTAACACAAGTAAAGCAAGCGTGTCCGTCATAATTGTTCCACCAACAGATGTAGTTACGGCCTTGTTTTTTGCAATCCCCAATCGACTGGCGATCGGATATGCAAGCAAAGTATGTGATCCTAGTAAAGATCCCAGCAGAATTGCCCCTGCAACACTATATCCTAGTAAATACGCTCCTATTGTACCTAATACAAAAGGAATCGTAAAAGACATGGTTCCGAATGTTAAGCTTCTGTTCCGATACTTTTTAAATCCCTCTAAATCAATCTCCAACCCAGCAATAAAAATAATATATAACAGACCGACTGTTCCAAGTAACACAATGGTAGGATCCCGATCTAAGAGGCCAAGCCCATTTGGACCAATAATAACTCCCGCAAAGATGAACCCAATAATACCCGGAATTCTTAACCTTGCCATAATCAATGGGGCCACTAGAAAAACGACCATAGCAATAGCAAAAATAAGAACAGGATTCGTTACAGGTTGTGGCAACATTGATTATTCACTCCCATACCTAAAACTTCTGTACTAATAAGTCCTATCAATATTAAAGAACAGATAGTCAAGATGTCAACGATAAATACTTATGTAACCCCTCCCAAACAAAATTCAATAAATTTTGATAGTAGTGTGAATTTTTAACCTGTTCATTGCTTTCTCTTTACTGGATAAGCTATTATTTGAACGAGTCTTCTTGTTCGGAAAAGGATACAGGAGGGTTAAAAAATGGAAATTGATATCATCGGGGATATACATGGATGTTATGAGGAACTCATCTTGCTTATTACTAAATTAGGTTATGAAAAAAAAGATCATGCATACGTTCATCCTAAAGGGAGAAAATTAGCGTTTGTTGGAGATTTAACAGATCGCGGACCTGACTCTATTGCTGTAATAAAAGAAGTCGCAGAACTTGTAAAAAATAAACAAGCTTATTATTGTCCCGGAAACCATTGCGATAAGCTTTATCGTTATTTTCTAGGCAGAAACGTGCAAATTACTCATGGACTTGAAACAACAGTTGAAGAATTAAACAATTTGTCTAAGAAGGATTTTCAAAAAGTCAGACATCAATTTATGTCCTTAGTTGAAGAGTCCCCCCTATACCAAGTTCTCGATAACAAAAAGCTTGTTATTGCACATGCAGGAATTCGCAGCGATTTAATTGGCCAAACAAGTAAGCGTGTTAAAACATTTGTCCTTTATGGAGATATTACTGGTGAAACGAACAAAGATGGAACACCTGTACGACGTGATTGGGCCCAGAAGCATCAAGGAGAAGAATGGATAGTTTACGGTCATACTCCTGTACGGAATCCTAGGTTTATTCATCGGACGGTAAATATTGATACTGGCTGTGTATTTGGAGGGGCCTTAACTGCTTTACAATATCCTGAGATGCAAATCGTCCAAGTTCCGTCCAAACAACCTTTAGTCGAAGAGAAATTTAGGGCATTTGATAATTAATTATTTAGTTATGGAGGAGTTTTATGAAAAAATACATAATCTTTTTATTCCTATTATTTGTTGCAACCGCCTGTGGCCCAGAGGTTACTCTCGAGATCGATCAAGACCAAACTCGAATCATACACGATAATGAAATTGAGATGGCATCTATTTACGTCAGAATAGAAAATAAAGGACAATTACCTGCAAATGATTTATCTGCCCGTTTTCTCATTGTCGACTCAAACGTACAATCGGCTTTAAGTGGCCAAGATGAAATCGTGTTTTCAGATACCGATGGGAATCCAGAGCAGTTTCAATTAAGCGGCGGTTCAAGCTTCTTTTTTGCTGAGGTATTTTCCCTTGAGACTGATGTTACAGATGAAGATTTACGAGAAGGGATTATAGTAGAAATTTATAATGCACAGGGAGAAATACTAACTGAGCATACCATTGAACATGTGACACAAGATTAAAAGGGCTTCCCCAAAAAGGTTTGCTTTTGACCTTTTTTGGAAAACCCGCAGCAATGTGCACCGTCGCTACTTCTTTTAAAGCCTTGAGAAGAGCCAATTTCTCATTTTTAAGGCGAGTAGCGAATGGAGCCATTCCATCTCTGTTACCAGCTTTTTTTAGTTGCCTTCCTTATTAGTAAAATAGCCTCTCTATTAGTTTATTAGGCTTCTCATATCCATAGGCAAGTCCGTTGTAATACATATCCATTCGTTCGTGAATGGATGTTGAAATTTCACCTTATAACAATGAAGTGCATGACGGTCGATCACATCACGCCTTCCACCATATAGATCATCTCCTAATAAAGGGTGTCCTATGTAAGAAAAATGAACTCGAATTTGGTGTGTTCTGCCGGTTTCTAATTTAATATCAACCAAACTTCCTTGATTTGTCACTTTTATTATAGAAAAATGGGTAACAGCTCTTTTGCCACTTTCTCTAACTTGGCGAGAAATAATACTATTTGGATCTCGATCAATCGGGGCATCGATCGTCCCTTTTTCCTGTAATGGCTTACCTGTGACTAACGCCTTGTAATAACGATTGACACACCCTTCCTGCTGCAATTTAGAAAGCCGATCATGAGCAAGACGATGTTTTGCAATGATCAATAAACCTGACGTATCCCTATCTAAACGATTAACTGCATGAAACGTAGTTTGTAGTCCTTTTTTGCGATAGTACCCTAAGACGAAATTAGCTAACGAATGGACTGGATGTTCTCTTGATGGGATTGTTGATATACCTGCCTCTTTATTGATTAGTAATAAATGGTCATCTTCAAATACAATGTCGAGATCTTTATCTTCAGCTAATAAGGAGGAACTCACTTCCTCAGCCGGGAGACAAACAGTCACCTCATCACCTGTTTTTATTAGTTTACGGACTGTTACCTCTTCCCCATTTAAAGCAATTGCCCCACCGTTAAATTTAATATCTGCAAGCCCCCGCTTTGAGATATGACAATGCTCACGTAGAAATAGCCGTAAAAGCTCTTGGTCCCACTTTTCATCTACTCTCCACGAGAGAGTTGCGGCGTATCTATTCACGGATGAATGACTCCCTTACTCTCTTCCAAAATGGAAACGGTCGAAATCTCGCAAATCGGATTTTCTCTTCAGCAACACGACATTGTAATGATTTAATTCGACGATGCTCAAGAGTATAGTGATCCACGGTCACTTGAATATCAACATCATTTAACGGTTTCAACAAACACGTATGATGTTGTGGTAAAACAAGGGGAGATCCAACTGTACGGTACACTCGATTATTAATAGACGCCATTTCTGCAATCTGAATAGAAGCTAAAGAAGGGTGTAAGATCGCTCCACCTAATGCTTTATTATAAGCCGTACTACCCGAGGGAGTGGAGACACATAACCCATCGCCTCGGAATACTTCAAATGGCTCTCCTTTTATATCAATCGTACTAACAAGAGACCCCCCTATGCTCTTGATCGTACATTCGTTTAACGCAAGATGACGTTCTGAATTGGAAGTACCTTCCTGCCGAATCACCACTTCAAGTAGTGGGTACTCAACAATTTGGTAAGGGGTTTTGGCAATATGTATCACTAACTTCTCTACTTCGTCAGGTACCCAATCTGCGTAAAATCCTAGATGACCAGTATGTATTCCGACAAAAGCCGTATCTTCAAGACGTTCGGAATAATCATGAAACGCTTGTAGCAAGGTCCCATCTCCACCTACAGTGATAACCATTTCCGGCTCATGTTCGTCATATAACAAACCAAAATCAAGCAAATATCGTTTTATTCTTTGCTGCAAAGTATTAGACACGTCATCCCCGCGCGATGTGACCATAAACTTCATCAAACTTCCTCCTTAATCTCTACAGCTTTCTTCCTTGCTCTTGCTTGGTTGAGATAATTTCTTGTGCGTCTCTTACTTCGTCACGAATAATCGACATTTCTTCATCTAATTTAAATGCGGCTTCAGCAGCTCGTTGCAATCGCATCTTTATGTCCTGTGGAATTTCACCACTATACTTATAGTTTAAAGAATGCTCAATCGTTGCCCAAAAGTTCATCGCTAATGTACGGACCTGTAGTTCAACTAAGATTTTCTTCTCTCCTTCAATGGTCTGTACAGGATAGCGTAGAACCAAGTGATAAGACCGATATCCACTTGGCTTTTTCTCAAAAATATAATCGCGTTCCTCGACAATTTCAAAGTCCTTTCTCGTTCTAATTAATTCAACAACAGTTTCGATATCTTCTACAAACTGAGTTACAATTCGAACG
Organism: Halalkalibacter flavus; assembly: GCF_036663575.1. Classification (NCBI taxonomy): domain Bacteria; kingdom Bacillati; phylum Bacillota; class Bacilli; order Caryophanales; family Bacillaceae; genus Halalkalibacter; species Halalkalibacter flavus. Next base: position 45,677 of record NZ_JAWRVK010000025.1, on the reverse strand, counting down.
CCTGCAAGATCTTGCATCCCTTCTTCTAGCTGATCAAGAGGAACGTTTTTTCGTTTTGCTTTATCTAAGATACTCGTAACAGGCTTCACCCTTCCTGTAACAAATTCAATCGGAGTGTGCTTGGAAGACTGTTGATACTGTTCCCGTATTCCTTTTAGCTTAATCTTCAACTCATCAACTGCTTGTTTATATGGAGTTAAAAAAATCTTCCAATTGCTCATTAAATCACCGTCCGTCCCATGCACAGAAGATTTTCAAATTGAATAATTAATTGAAAATCTCCTGTACTGCCTTTTCCATCTCTTCACCATAATTACTATTACCTTCAATATTATCAGTTAGAAAAGAAAGCTCTTCAACAACAGAAGAAAGCTCAATCTCTATCTCCTTGTTTAAACGTAAAGCAAGTGTAGCTGACTGGGATAATATTTCACGTAATTGTGGCCAAGTCTCCTGTGAAAAAATCACATAATAAAAAGCAGATTCATCTTCTAATATGTATATAAATGCTAACCCATCTGAATCAACAAGCATACGCCCACCTGCTTGCAACGTTTCAGCAAGCTCAACATCTATTTCTTCCTGCATTATTGCAGTATATTGGTCTTTTTCAACAACTATTTTACTTACTTCTAGTTTTTTCATCATGTCCCTCCAACTATTCAACAGATCTTACACATACACCATTTATTCTAACATAGTTCTTATGTTAATACGTACCAATGCCCTTTATAAGTTGTGACTAAAACTGTATGAATAACTTGACTACTGAAAATAGAATTAGTAATAGAAAAACGGTCATATACCACTTGAGAAAATTACCTGTTATAATAAAAAAAATATATAAAATAAGAATTTTTACTAATAAAGGATGGATTCGCGTGTCACAAGAAATAGAAATTGAAGTAAAGTCAATGCTTACGGAAGAGGCGTATTGTACGTTAGTTAAAGGATTGAAATTAGATGAATCAGAAGCAGTCACCCAGCACAATCATTACTTTGAAACACCTGACTTTTCTTTAAAAGCCGCTCATGCTGGTCTTCGAATTCGTGAAAAAAATAATACATTCACATTAACCTTGAAGCAACCTCATACAGTTGGAAAGCTCGAGACTCATCAAACGTTAAATAAAAATGAGTGGATTACAGCAAAAGAGCAAGGGACTTTACCTGATGGCAAGGTCAAAGGCCAGCTTAATTCACTAAATATTCCGATTGAGAATCTCGCCTATCTAGGGACACTTACTACGAGTAGAATTGAAATATCACATAAAGAAGGCAATTTGTGTTTAGATAAGAGTAGTTATTTAGGTAAAACAGACTTTGAAATAGAGTTTGAAGGAATCTCTGAGGAACATGCTACCACTACCCTTATGAAGGTTTTAGACGACTATAACATTCAATATACAGTGACTGAAAACAAAGTATGTCGATTTTTCACTCGAAAGTTAGACTTAGACAAAAGATAGTTCAGAAACAACCAATTGTTGTTACCCCGCTTATTTGCATAGCTTATTGTTCTATACGTATTTATTTATATTTTTTCCTAGTGTCATAAAAGTATGAGGTGTAGCAATGGACCTGTCCTTCCTTCAACATGTGAATCAGCTTCAAGCTTTGCAAAAAGTAAAAAAAACAAGTCATCAACAATCTGCTATACAATCTGTGTTCTCACATTTCTTAGATGAACAAATGAATATGCTGCAAATTTCCTCTCCTCAAACTAGGCAAAGAGACCTGTTTCTTCATCCACTAACTATTGTTAAACCAGTAATAAGTGAAGTGACTGCTGTAGTGGATCAAAATTGGACAAACTCTCTTTCCAATAAGGAAGTAAAATTTCAGCCACTTATCGAGTCTGCTGCCCAAAAATACAACTTAGACCCTAAATTAATTCATTCAGTGATTAAACATGAATCTAATTTTAACCCTCATGCAATTAGTCATGCAGGTGCTAGAGGTTTAATGCAACTAATGCCTGCAACTGCTCGCAGGCTTCAAGTTGAAAACAGTTTTGATCCAGAACAAAACATCAATGGTGGGGCGAAGTATTTACTCCAGTTGTTAGACCGATACAATGGAGATACGAGTCTTGCGTTGGCTGCATATAATGCCGGTCCTGGGAATGTTGATCGATATGGAGGAATTCATCCATTCAAAGAGACACAAGCTTATGTGCCACGTGTTTTAAATACGTATTTAAATGCTTAAGTTAACACTTTGATTTTTCACCAAATACCCACACATACTAAACTGATTTGTGAAACTGAGTTAGCTCAATTTCTCAATATCAGTTTTTTTCTTTTACTAGCTACAGACCACTTCAAACTTTATCTTATTCAATATGTAATAATGGTAATTCATCAAATTTGCCGTACTAATCTCATATTGCTACAATATGAGATAGAGAACAATATGTTTGTTACTGCTATACAACAGAGGAGTTATAAATATGACCAATTCAAGTCAAACCCCTTTTGATGCTTTAGGTGGGGAGAAAATTTTATCAAAATTAGTTGATACCTTTTACAGTAAAGTGGCAAAGCATCCTGACATAGCTTCCCTTTTTCCTGAAGATCTAACGGAAACAGCTCGTAAGCAAAAACAATTTCTAACACAGTTTCTTGGAGGCCCCACTCTTTATACAGAAGAGCACGGTCATCCAATGTTACGGGCTCGCCATATGCCTTTTGTTATCACCCCGGTTCAGGCAGAAGCATGGCTTACCTGTATGGAAAGTGCAATGGATGATGTTGGAATAGAAGGAGTCATTCGTGAATATATGCTAGAACGTTTAACAATGACCGCTCATCATATGGTGAATCAACCATTGTAGAAAGGAGAATGACCATTGAACCAAAAAGATACTCATTCAACTTGCGATATTCAACTTGGCGTTTGTGGTCTAGATCCTGAACAATCGTTATCTGAGAAACGCCCTAAACCGATTGAATTGTATACATTTATTGACCCCTTATGTGCTGACTGTTGGGCTTTTGAACCTATGTTAAAAAGGCTACAAGTCGAATATGGAAATTATTTTCGGATAAGAACTCTTGTAGCGGGAAGGCTTCAAGCATGGAATGCGTGTAAAAATACAACAAAAGGACTCGTCTCTAAAAAGAGAGAAATTGCAACGATTTGGGAAGATATCGCAACAAAAACAGGAATGTCCTGCGATGGAGATGTTTGGTTAGAAAATGAGTGGCACTCCCCATATCTTGCTTCGTTAGCGATAAAGGCAGCCGAATTACAAGGACCAAAAGCAGGTACACGTTTTTTGCGTAAAATGAGAGAAGCTCTCTTTCTTAATAAACAAAATATCACGAAAGAGCAAGTACTGATTGACTGCGCAAAAAAGGCTTTTTTAGACTTAGACGAATTTAAAAATGACCTATCATCCAAAACGGCTACAAAAGCACTTCAGCATGATATAAAAACAACGAATGAAATGGGCGTTGACATTGTCCCAACCTTTGTCTTCTTTAATGCCAATGTTGAGGATGATGGCATTAAAGTGACGGGAAATTATCCATATAAAGTCTACGTACAAATCTTAGAAGAAATGCTCGGGTTCAAACCTGAACCAGCTGTAGCTGTAACATTGGAGGGTTTCTTAAAACGCTATGAGTTTGTAGCTACGATTGAGGTTTCCGTCGTTTTTAGCCTCACTGTGGAAGAAGCTGAAAAGCAGTTAAAAGCACTCGTACTTCAACAAAAAGTTGAAGCGGTCCCTGTTAAATATGGCATGTTTTGGCGGTACTTAGGATAGAGGATTAGATTAAAGATCTAAGTTCCAGGGATTTTGTAGGAAAATATAACTTATTTGATTTAGGAAAAACACACCTTCTAAGCTTGAACAACTAATCATAAACTATGTTAGGACCTGTTGATAGGAGGGCTTGTGTTGAATCAGGTAAGAATCTTTGTTGGAATTATTATTATCATCATTAGCTATTTCTTTTTCCTTTTGTCATTAATGAGAGTTTTTCCGCTTTGGATTGCAGGGCCGGCCTTATTTGCTGGACTAGTCTTTACACTCTCTCCACTTGCCACTCATAAACGGTTTAAAGGATTTCATAAATAGGGCTTGCTCAAATGGTCGAGGCTATCTCAAAAGGGGTCAAAGAACGGACCTTTTGAGATAGCCTCTTTTATTGTTCAAGTAACTCTTCCATTTCTGATAATGTCTTTTCAAAGACGGCAAGCGCCTGCTCAATTGGCTCTGAAGACGTCATGTCGACTCCAGCATGTTTTAATACTTCAATCGGATAATCTGAACTCCCGGCTTTTAAGAAGTCTAAATAGCGAGATACTGCTGTTTCCCCTTCTTCAAGAATTTGTTTTGACAGGGCTGCTGCCGCGCTATATCCGGTTGCATATTGGTAAACATAGAAATTGTAATAAAAATGAGGAATACGGGCCCATTCTAGTCCAATCTCTTCATCAATAACAAGGTCTTCTCCAAAGTATTTTACATTCAGATCATAATAGGTCTTTGTTAATAATTCAGGTGTTAATGCTTCACCATTTGCCGCCTTTTCATGGATAAGCTGCTCAAATTCAGCAAACATCGTTTGACGGAATACCGTGCCTCTGAATCCTTCTAGGAAATGATTTAACAAATATAGCTTTTCCTTAGGGTCATCCGTATTCTTTACCATATAGTCATTAAGTAAAGCTTCATTTAACGTAGAAGCAACTTCTGCTACAAATATCGTATAATCACCATATAAGAAAGGTTGATTCCGACGAGTATAATAACTGTGCAGGCTATGCCCGAATTCATGAGCCAGTGTAAAAAGATTGTTGACGTTATCTTGCCAGTTCATTAAAATATACGGCATTGTTCCATATGCACCAGAAGAATATGCCCCACTACGTTTACCAACATTCTCCTCCACATCAACCCAACGCTTTGTAAATCCTTCTTTTAATGTTGAGACATACTCATCTCCCAATGGTAATACCCCTTTGATTACAAGCTCTTTAGCTTTTTCATAAGGAATTTCCATCTTCACATCTTTTACAAGTGGAGTATAGAGATCATACATATGCAAGTCATCGACACCAAGTACTTTTTTCCGTAATCGAACATAGCGATGAAGCAAGTCTAGCCGATTATTTACTGTTTCTACGAGTTGATCATAAACTACTTCTGGTATATGATTTTCACTTAAAGCAGCTTCTCGTGCTGAATTGTACTTTCTTACTTTTGCATAAAATAAATCCCTTTTCACTTGTCCACTAAGCGTAGAAGCAAATGTATTTTTGTATTTATCATAAGTGCTATACACAGCTTTAAATGCATCTTCTCGTACACGACGGTCGCTGCTTTCTAAGAAACGAATATAGCGTCCATGCGTTATTTCTACTTCCTCTCCATTTTCGTCTTCAATAGTTGGAAATTTAAGGTCAGCATTATTAAGCATCCCAAATGTATTACTAGGACTATTCGTCACTTCTGCTGCTTGAGCTAAAATCGCTTCCTCCACTTCAGATAGCACGTGAGCTCGTTGCTGATTTAATTCGGAAAACATTTGTTTATATAGCTTTAGCCCGTCATGTTCGCTCATAAACTTTTCAATTTTTGATTCTTCAATTGAAAGTAGTTCCGGAACAATAAATGAGGCAGCTTGACCCACCTGTGCAGCAAGACTTGATGCACGATCATTTAATCCTTGATAATAAGAATTCGACGTATCTTGATCATTGCGCATATGTGCATACGCATATAAACGCCCAAGCTTTTCTGAAATCTCATTTTGCTTCTCAAGTGCTACGAATAACGTCACTGCCGAATCGGCTAGCGTCCCTTTACAAGCCTCAAGATATGGAAGCATAATTTGAATCTCTTTAAATTCTTTTTCCCATTCTTCATCGGTATTAAAGATAGCTTCTAGATTCCATGTTTTCTCTACAGGAACTTCATCTCGCTTTTGCAATTTTTTTGACAATTGAATAGCACCTCCCACTTTCTTACCATATTATATATTCGACTTTAGGTCACTTATTCCTTTATTCTTCCCTTCATTTCTCTTCCTCATGAGAGTAATTAAAGTATTGTAGTATAATGTTTGGTCAGACGAAATTGCTTCCTCTATCGTTTTAGGATGTACGATATCCTTAATTCTTTTAAAATAGCGTTTTGGCGTTTGCTCTAAGTATCCAATTTCAACGAGAAATTGAAAATAGCCAATAATCGCTAAAGACCAATGCCTATCATCATTCATAGAACGTAACATAAATAAATTTTTGCTTAAGTAAGGTTGGATACAATGAATAGCGAGGTGAATAGAAAATGGTTGATATAGAGGCTGGTGCTCAAGACACTCTAATAAGAGGTAAGTTTGCCAATAACAAGGGGGAGATGAAATAAGTTCATAATGATTTGTTGGCCATCCTGCTTCAATTGGAAAGAGACTAGGGGCTATGCGGCGTCGATACAGGAGACTTTGCAATAATTTTTCAGCTTTATTTGGGTATGGGTTAGGTTGATGATAACGCCAATGTTTCTTAACAGTAAGCCAATGATCTAATAAATTTTTGTTGTTTTTCCTGGGATAAAGGATTGTTTCAAGAGAAGAGGCTGTAGTGGATATTTCTTGATATGAAGCTAATAGACGAGTTGCACTGTACGGGGTTAATTGCTGCAAGAAAACAAAACTAGATTGTTCAGGACAGAAATAAGTAAGAAAACGTTGCTGGTCTGTGAGTATACGAGTTGAATGCCATTCAAATGATTTCATTGAAAACGTATGAGGTCCGTGTCGTTTTAAACGATTTCCACCTAGAATCCAGATCGGAATGATTCCAAGTTGTTGATAACCTTTAGAACGACTTTTTAGAAGTGTTGAATCAATTGGGGAACACTGAAATTCCAGTGCATAAAGGGTGTTTTGTTGGCGAAATAAAATATCAGGTCTTTGTTTAATAAGTGGCAAGTATACTTCCATTGCGACTTTCAGTTGTTGATTTTTTAACCAATCATATAACTTTCTTTTGCCTTTAAGATGATACATCGTTTCTCTTTCTAATGAATATAGACATATACTATTTGCCTGATGAGCAAAATGCCAGAGCTTTGAAGAACCTAGTTTTAACTGCACTTGAGACTCACAAGCCTGACAAAAAAAATCTCGTTTTTTTCGCAACTCCTTTAACTCGTCAATGTGCCATTGGTCTGCCATCGATATAATTGTTCCATCTGCTAACTTAGCGTTAAACATTAATCCACCTCCATCTATATATTTAATTCAATTCGTCCTTTATTTTTATAAATCCTGCTTAAAAGAAAATAATTATCACACTAACTATAAAAAGGTTATTTTTCTTTTTGTAGCTTTAAATAAAAGGGGTGTTTCAAGAGGTCAAAAACCTTTTGAGACACCCTTTACAATAAAGGTGATAATAATCTAGAAGTAGATTCAATAATTCGATATAAAATAGAACGATTTCTAAATAATTGATAGCTTAATTGATTTGAATGCTCTAAATCATAAACAAAATCACTGACAAGGGTCGTCACACTCTTCGTTTGATATAAATAAGCATTCACTTCAAAATTCAAATGAAAACTACGCATATCCATATTTGATGTACCAATTGAAGCCATCTCATGGTCAACAATAATTAATTTACTATGCATAAATCCACGGTTGTATTCATAGATCTTCACTCCCGCCTCTAACAGCTCTGGAAAATAAGAACGTGAAGCATGAAAAACTATTCGTTTATCAGGGCGACTAGGCACGAGCAATCTCACGTCAACCCCACTTAACGCAGCGATCTTAAGCGCACTTAAGATGTCATCATCAGGAATAAAATAGGGGCTAGCAATCCATATTGACTTTTTAGCAGACGTTATCATGGAGAAGAATAGCTTTTTATTCACTTCCCAACGCTGGTCTGGTCCGCTTGCAATCATTTGGACGCCTCCATCAGCGTGAACTGACGTCAAAGCAGGTGATAAATATGTTGGGTTCAAGATTGTTTCCCCTGTCTGATAATGCCAATCTTGTAAAAAAATTAGCTGCAACGTTCGGACCGCTTCGCCTCTAACAAATAAATGTGTGTCTCTCCACTTTCCAAAGTATGAATGTTTCCCTAAATATTCATCCCCAATATTTAAACCACCAACAAAACCTACGATGCCATCAATGACAATGATCTTTCGGTGATTTCTGTAATTAATTTTGTGATTTAGGAATGGAAGTTTCACTGGTGAAAATGCAACTATTTCAACACCAGCCTCCTTTAACTCCCGAATATACCTTTTGGAAAGCCGCCAGCTGCCTACAGCATCATAAAGAAACCGAACTTCTATACCCGATTTAGCTTTTTTAATTAAGATATCTTTTATCTCTTGCCCAAGTTCATCGCTTCGGACGATATAATACTCAAGGTGTATGTGATGCTCTGCTAATTTAAGCGCTTGTAAAATATGAGCAAACGTCTCTTTCCCATCTGTCAAAACCTTCGTTTCGCTCGAAAACGAAACAGGGTTTTTTCCAAGACGATGAGCCAACCTAAAGAGCAGTTGTTGATGTCCACCCATTTTTTGAATTTGATCCTCATTCAATTGTCTATGCCCCTCAATTTTCTCAAAAGCTTGTTCATCTTGAAGGGCTTTTATAGAGAAAGATCGACTCTTTCGCTGATTTTGTCCAAATAACAGATAAAAAAAGAAACCAACTAACGGAAACGCTGCTAGTACTAATAGCCAAGTTAACGTTTTTGTTGGGTGTCGATTCTCAAAAAAAATAACAACAGCTATAAAGACGACAGATAATGAGAAGGCAACGCTTAATGCCCCAACTACCCAACCTTGCCAATACATCCTTGTCATATAAAGAACAGCTAATAACGAGGTTAAAAAAATGAATATATTAAATTGATTTCTCATTTGACACTCCAAAAGAATAGTTGCATTCAACTAAAATAGGAGGACCCTCAGGATCCCCCTTATTTCCACAAATATCTAAGAAGATATTTGCCTTTCTTATAGCAAATACAGGTTTTTGTATTGGTTTATCTATACAAGAATTGCATTGCTGCTTTTATTTAGAAAATGAGGATCGAATGATTGGCAGAGCATTTTCTCTTACAATTTCTTTCCCGTATTCTTTCATTCGATAGATCGAGATATCTGACTCGTAGCCGTATTCAAGCATTTGGCTCAACATATCATCTTGCTCATCTTCATTGTAACTGTCGTCATTAAAGACAACATGAAGATAATACGTACCTTCAAAATGATAGAGCTCATTATACAAATCATCGATAAAGAAGTTATGACTTAAAGAAATCACATCTTCAAAATCTTTAAATACGATGACAATTTCAAGATGATCATTAGCTAAATCTAACTCATCATCTTCACTCCCTGACATCAAGTCAACAAGATTTGTTTCATCTGATTCCTTGTCAGTAACTGGAATTTCAAGTTTTACACTACCGTCTGAAACCTGACCTCTTGTCACAACTATTTCTAATCCTTTATCTAATGCATGAACCTGTATCCATAAAGGTCCATCCAATTCTAATGCATCATCACTATCATTGGCTTCATTCATCATTTCGAAGAAGAGCTCTTCTCCACGCTCACGATTGTACCAAATTTCATCTCGGTCAAAGCCTCTATCCTCAATATCTGTATACGTAATAAAAAACTTAATGGTCGTATCATTGACGCGTTCAATATCCATATTCGCTCTCCCTCCTAATCGAGTAATAGTACTAGACTTCGTTCTTGATGAGGAAATCCTCTTTAAACCCCCTTCAATTTCTTAGTCATGTAGCAAAGCCTTTCACATTCGTACTAAAAAGTAATTCGTGATATGTGCTCTGATTCCTTCCTACTACCTAGGATATCTTGTGGGTTGCCTATATCGCTCATCTCAATATAAGCTTACTACTATTTTATGATAAAACTAATGAAAATGGAAATTTAAAAACTATATTTCATCCTATTTTCAAAAAAATCAGTACTTATAACCATTATAACATTTATTCAGTCAGATATGCCTCCTGAAGTTTTCATCATATTTTCTTTGGATGAGCCATATATGTTCTTAGTAGACGGTTAGACAAGCTACATACATATCACTTACGTCACTGACTAAATGTATGACAAATTTCTAACCATTATGAAACAAATAAAAGTGCTTTTGCCAAAGGATGATGCAAACTATGGATACTGATTTTCTAATATCTCTATTAACTATTATTGGCATCGATATTATTTTAGGTGGAGACAATGCCATTGTAGTTGCCCTTGCTTGTCGAAATTTACCACAAGAAATTCGAAACCGAGCCATTGTTCTTGGCATTTGTTTAGCACTTGTAACAAGGATGTCACTTACCGTTGTAGCTGTACAACTTTTAGAAATTCCATTTTTGCTGGCGATTAGTGGTGCCCTTTTAGTTTACATTGCTTATAGTTTGTTAACAGAACAAGCAGATAATCGCGAAATAGACGGTGGAACAAGTCTTTGGAGTGCTATTAAGGCAATTATTATTGCAGACTTAGTTATGGGATTTGATAATGTCATCGCTGTAGCCGGTGCAGCACACGGTGATCATACACTCGTATTGATTGGCTTACTTGTTTCAGTTCCAATTATCATTTGGGGAAGCAAATTAATCTTAAAAGCTTTTGACCGTTTTCCTATTATTGTTTATATCGGTGCGGGAATCTTAGCTTTTACAGCAAGTAGAATGATAACCCATGAAGAAATGTTAGCTCCACTTTTCTATCACCATCCCATTTTCACTTTATGTTTCCAAATTTTTATGATTATTGGAGTCATCTTAGCTGGTTCGTATCGTATTAAAGCAAGTAAGAGCTTTTCATAATGAGAATCACCACAAAACAAAACCCTTCTACATTCTTTGAATATGTAGAAGGGTTTTTTATTAATTGACTAGTCGTTGTGCCTCTTGAAGCTGGAAAGTTCTAACTTTACGAGGTAAGAAACGACGAATTTCAGCGTCATTATATCCTACTTGCAAACGTTTCTCATCGAAAATGATAGGACGACGAAGTAAGCCAGGGTTTTCACTAATGATTTGAAACAATGTTTGCAAAGGGAGTGATTCTAACTCGACATTTAGTTCTTGGAAAACCTTCGAACGCGTTGATATAATTTCATCCGTTCCATCCTCAGTCATCCGAACCACTTCTTTAACCTCTTCAACAGTTAGTGGAGATGCAAAAATATTTCGTTCCTCAAATGGGATATTATGTTCCTCTAGCCAAGCTTTCGCTTTTCGGCATGATGTACAACTAGGTGATGTTAATAATGTAACCATATAGCGGACCTCTCCTTTCAAGTTTGAGATCTATGACGAACTTAGATGTTTTAATGTCAATTTCGTTGATTACATAACTATTATACAAACCTGTTCAATTTTTGTATATACAAATTAAAGCTTTTTTCTATACATTTTTGAACACTGCATTCAACTAAATAAACACACAAAGGTTAATTACCCTCAATCATGACATTATAAACCTATTATACAAAAAAATCTTTTCTAAACAAATATGTTTATTTAGTGTTTTGTAACTTTTATTTTTTGGACTCATACTTGTCACATGTTTGTCACACCTTAAGAACAACAAAACTTTGCTATATTTTCACCTTTTTCCTTCATTTGAAATATTTACATAAAGTTGTAGGAGTTGAACATTCTTTGAAGGTTTGTATGAGAGTTTTTTTACTTCTTTTCTTTTTAACTGCCTGTGGAACAGATGATATAACAAGTGACCAAACAGAACGACAGCGGCTTATCGTTGAAGTGGAAAGGATCGATCGGAGTGCCATTCAACAAACCCTTGAGCTATCCGGACAGCTGCTACCGAAAAAACAAGTCCCCCTTTTCACGTCTATGCCGCTTGAAGTAACTGAAGTTCATGTAAATGTTGGACAATCCGTCGAACGAGGAGATCTGCTTCTTACACTTGACGATGAAGAAGCTAAACGTCAAGTCAGTCAAGCCCGTAGTGCACAAGACGAGTTACAACGAAGCTTGGCTCAGGTTAAAGAACTTAATCGAACTATTGAAACAAATGCGGCTAACATGAAAGAACTAGAAACTGAGTTACAACAATCGATCAATAGGTCACGAACTCTTATTAACGAGTTAGACCCGACAAATTTTGAGGGTTCAATCGTTGAGTTATTACAATCTTCTTTAGACGTTTCCATTAGACAAGCAAAGCTCCTCCAAGTAGCCGGTACTGCTAGTTCGTACACACCTGTTAATACATTGGAATTAGAACTACAGATCTCCCAAGCAGAAGAAGCTGTACGTCAAGCAGAGTCAGCACTACAAGCAACCAAACTGACGGCTCCTATTACAGGACTCGTGTCCCAATTAGATGTTGCCAAGGGCCAAACCGCATTACCTAATATGGCACTTGTAACAGTTGTTGACCTGAAAGAAATGAATGCAACATTCTCAGTTAATAACTTTCAAGTTGCGAAACTTCAACCCGGCTTAGACGTGGAACTGTCTGTTTCTGGCGTGAACGATACTCTGCTTAGTAAGATTGCATCTGTTTCTCCTGTAGTCAATCCACAAACAAATACGTTTACTGTTCAAATACCTGTCAGCAATGAGTCTTTGACATTAAAAGGTGGAATGAGAACTAGTGCTATCGTCGATTTAGATACAATAGATGACGCTATTGTCATACCTGCTAATGCCATCTTGTATCAAGATGGCGAGCCCTATACATTTGTTGTTGACAATCTAATCGTAAGACGACAAGTGCTAGAACTAGGCTCAAGAGATGGAGATCTATTTGAAGTGATCTCAGGTGTAGAAGAGGAAGAACAAGTAGTGACAACAGGTAAAGAACGATTAACAGATGGGGCGGAAATTACAATTCGAAGCGAGTGAATGGAATGAACATAGCAAAATTATCTGTATTACGACCCGTTGCCATGGCCATGTGTATTGTTCTGTTAATCTTGTTAGGTACGATATCACTTCTAAATCTTCCCGTTGACCTTTTTCCTGAATTAAATTATCCGGTAGTTGCCGTAACTGCATCATATGAAGGTGCAGGTCCCGAAGAAGTTGAGAACTTGATTACTCGCCCTATTGAGGAAATGATGTCAAGTGTCCCTAATGTAGAATCTGTGTCATCGACATCCCGAACAGGTGGTTCGCTTATTCTTGTATCATTTGACTGGGGAACAGATCTGGACTTTGCCACACTTACGATGCGCGAGCGAATTGAGCAAATTCGTGATAGTTTACCTCTAGGTGTAACGGCACCTCAGGTCATGAGATTTGATCCAAGTATGTTACCAATCATTCAATTAGCAATAACGGAGCCAAACGCCAATATAGCTGAAGTGAAGAAGTTAATTGAAAATGAAATACAACCTAGATTAGATTCAGTTGAAGGAGTTGCAGCGGTTCAAATTGAAGGTGGTGCAGATCAAGAAATTCTTCTTGAGGTTGACCCAGACCACTTAGCCAATTTTGGACTGAGCTTAACAGATTTACAGCGGCTTATAAGTAGTGAAAATTTGAATATTCCTGGCGGTCAGGTGACCGACGCCAATAAAAGCTTACCTACTCGTATTACAGGGGCATTCAGATCGGTTTTTGACTTAGAAATTTTGCCTATCCCAACTACGGAAGGAGTCATCCCTCTTGGGAAACTAGTCACTATTTTAGAGACTACAGCCCCTGTTCTTCAGCAAAGCTATTTAAATGGCGAACCTGCAGTTGGTATTTCCATTCTTAAAGCTTCTGGCACGAACACAGTTGCAATCGCTAGGAATGTCAATAATGAAATTGAACAATTAAAAGAATTGCTACCGCCGGGAATTGAAATTCGCTCGATTTTTGATCAAAGCCGTTTTATCGAACAATCAATTCGTGCAGTTGGGTGGAATATTATCATTGGTGGTTTGTTAGCCGCATTTGTCCTTTACTTATTTTTACGTAATATCCGGAGTACGCTCATTATTGGATTCTCAATCCCTATTTCAATTATGACAACGTTTCTTTTCCTGTATTTTTACGGGGAGACGTTAAATATTTTAACCCTTGGTGGATTAGCACTAGGGGTTGGAATGATGGTCGATAATGCAATTGTCATTTTGGAGAATATATACCGTAAGCGTCAATTTGGAGAAGGGAAGAAAGAGTCTGCGATTAACGGAACAAACGAAATCGGGGGCGCCATTATCGCGTCAACATTAACAACAGTTGTTGTTTTTCTTCCTATTGTATTTGTGGAAGGTTTAGCTGCTCAATTGTTTAAGCCATTGGCGATTACCGTTGCATTTTCTTTACTTGCTTCGTTAATTACGGCTTTAATTATTGTTCCATTGCTATCATCGATATTTATGAAAATAAATGAAGATACTTCGGCATTTCAGCGCGGCTTCGACCGTACAAAGGCACTTTATCAGCGATTGTTAGAATGGGCATTAGCTAAGCCAAAAACGGTTATTTTTTCGACTCTTGTAATACTCGGCTCATCCCTTGCTTGTATTCCCTTCCTTGGTACGGAATTTTTACCAGCACAAGATCAAAGCTTTATTAGCATTGATGTACGTTTACCAGTAGGAAACAACTTACAAGCAACAATTGAGCTTACTGAGGAAATTGACCAACAGCTACTTTCAATACCTGAGATTGACCTTTCTTACGTGACTATTGGTGGAACTGATAATTTCACAGTCGGTGCCGGATCTCAAACTAGCCGCGCCTCTTATACAATTTTGCTAACAGATGTAACGAAACGCACCCGATCAGATCTGGTCATTGCTGAAGATATTCGCCAGCTCCTTGCTGAGATTCCTAATGCTGACATTGCTGTTTCAGCTAGCGATACTGGCTTCTCAGAAAATCCTATCTCTATTACAGTAAGAGGACCAGATTTACAAATGCTTAAACGAATATCTGATGAGATGATTCACACTATTTCCAACGTTGAAGGAGTGCGTGAACCTTCTTCTAATTATTCGGAAGGAAATCCAGAAGTTACTGTCTCAATCAATCGTTCAGAAGCGGCCTCATATGGGATTGGCAGTGCACAAATTGCTAGTACAATTGGAAATGCAACAAAAGGGCTTGTTGCAACAAAACTAACTCGTAATGGGGAAGAACTAGATGTTCGCCTTCAAGTAGAGGATCGCTATACAGCATCTGTTGATCATTTAGAGCAGCTTCTTATTGATACTCCAACTGGAGAACGAATTCCCCTAGCAGCAGTGGCAACAGTAGAACGTGGACAAGGACCTAGTTCCATTCGCAGGGCGGACCGACTCCGAGAAATCACCGTACGAGCCGATATATTAGGAAGAGATTTAGGAAGTATCGTAGCGGACATTGAATCCGCTTTGAAAGAAGAAGTGCGCCCCAATCTTCCAAGTGGATATCGAATCACTTTTGGTGGACAAAATGAACAGATGAACGATGCCTTTTTCAAACTGAGCGGAGCAATCGCTTTAGCAATTG
The DNA here is from genome assembly GCF_036663575.1 of Halalkalibacter flavus. Classification (NCBI taxonomy): domain Bacteria; kingdom Bacillati; phylum Bacillota; class Bacilli; order Caryophanales; family Bacillaceae; genus Halalkalibacter; species Halalkalibacter flavus. The sequence goes on along the minus strand of NZ_JAWRVK010000025.1, from coordinate 30,185 downwards.
TATTAGTCTATATGGTAATGGCGGGGAGATTTGAATCGTTTTTCTATCCATTCATTATCATGTTTTCTGTCCCTGTTACGGCTATTGGAGTGATTTTTGGGCTATTGCTTACGAATCAGCCTGTTGGCGTTGGCTCATTAATTGGAATGTTAATATTAACTGGGATTGTCGTTAATAATGCGATTGTTCTCATAGATTATATTAATACATTAAAAAAAGAAGGGCATAACACGTACGATGCTATCGTGAAAGCTGGCCCTACAAGACTGCGGCCGATTCTCATGACTGCCTTAACCACAATTTTAGGATTAATTCCTCTTACACTAGGGTATGGCGAAGGGACTGAGGTACAGCAGCCTATGGCCATAGTTATTGTTTTCGGATTGGCTGTTTCAACATTTATTACGTTGATTTTAATTCCCGTCATCTATCGGATTACCGATAATTTAAGGAAGAAAAATAAAGCAGCTCACCTTGAGGTTTAATAGGGCCTACTTTATGCTGCCTCAGCAACATAATAAAAGAAGGTGTTTCAACGGGCTGCTCCCTTTGAAACACCTTCTTACTCTATGCGGTTGTGCGCCTTGATGGAGTCGGCATTGGGCTACGTCTTGAACCAGCCTTCCATCCTCTCATGTTTTTCTTAAGAAAGTCTTTTAACATTTCTCTCTTCTTTTTGTTGTTACGGCGTCTTACATCTTTCCTTTTCATTTTCATCACCCTTATCATTGATGAAGAAATTTTGCTACACAGTCGCCTGATCCTTTTCTTCCTCGTAAGTTAGAACCTGATCAACATCTTCGTATGATGCACCATAAAGTTCCTTATCTTTATAAGTATGAATATTTTCATACGTTTGCTTCATTTTTTCGAAAATGCTTTTTTCGGATTCATCTGTTGGAGACCAGTACAGAATTTCTAATTCATTCACTTCATTCGTCGCAAGCGAACGTCTTCTGTAGCCAACTGACTGTGCATGCTTAAATCCTTCTCGACTGTAGAAGCGCTGGCGCTTCTTTGTATCCGTGTCATCATAATCCACTGGCTCTACTTCAAGAATAATCGGCTTGTTCTTTTGCTTCAACTTGTTTAATAATTTTTTTCCTAATCCTTGCCCTCTTGCATTCGTTGAGACAAAGAGGTAGTCGACAAAGACAAAGTCTTCCGTTTCTACATACATCATAACATGATTTGGCCCTTCATCCTTATGGTAAATATCCGCTTTTTCTTTTAAAAGCAACTCAATATGCTCTTTTGATTTCATTTCTTCAATTGGAAAGTATTGATTGAGCTTCTCATACCAGTTCATTCTCGTACCTCCATTATCTTTGATAACTTTAGTATATTCCTCTTTCGCACATGCTTAAACTGCCTCATTTCAGCATATATTAGGAAGATTTACCTCCAACCCCATTATTTTGACACTACATAACTTATTCATACAATTGCACCATGTTCCATCAAGTCTCAGCTCACTGCATTACTGCACTACACTAAAGAGGGGCCTGACCCCTCTTTACTGCTTTAACGAAACAAGAGCTGTTACTTTACGTAACAGCTCCAACATTAGTCTAAAGGTTTGTAATTCACTCCTTGTGTATATCGGTTTGCCGCATTCCATAAGAGAAACTCATTGATTCCTTGTTCATTTAATGCACGGATTTGTGCTTCTACTTCTTCTTTTCCATACTTTTTGTAATTACCTGCACCTAGCCAAGAAGCAGTGAAATCTTGAATCCATGGTCTTGATACAGGCGGATCCTCTAAAGCGTCTAATACTTCGTTCTCCACTTTTGCATATTCTTTTGTTAATTCGTACGGATACAAATCAGGCTTATCAATTCCAAAATACGGCGTCCAATGACTTGGATAGATCATCGATGAAATAACATCAACGTTTTCCGATATTTTCGAGAAATTTTGCCCAATTCCTGGTGCTTCTGAAATCGTCGCTGCATAGCCAAAAATATCAACAGAAACGTCGACATGATAAGGAGCTAATCGCTCTCGTGCATAAGCAACAAAGTCTGTTACAGCTTGCACCCTTTTTTGAACGTTATCGTCCCCATCTTCATACTCTCCTAATCCGTACTCCAACATTTCATCACGGCGTTCAAAGCCTTCCGGAAAACGAACGTAATCAAATTGAATTTCTTTAAAGCCCATTTTTGCTGCTTTTTCAGCAATGGCAATATTGTAATCCCATACCTCTTGTAAGAATGGATTCACAAATGCCTCTCCCCGGCCATTTTTCCAAACTTCGCCATTTTCTAAAAACGATAAATCGGGCTCTTTCTCAGCTAAAACCGTATCTTTAAACACGACGATCCGAGCAATTGGATATATTTCATTCTCTTCAAGTGTTTCCATTAACTGATCAGTATCTCCAATGAAATTTTGGGAAATGTTATAAAACGGTGAGTCTTCCTCAGGGCGATACGTTAAGTAACCATGGTCGTCTTTAATGTCAATGACCATTGAATTTAACTCAGTCGTATTCATTAAATCGAGTAGTGACAAAAAGCGTTGTCCACCGGCAGAATTACCTGTAACATATATGCCTCGTACACCGTCTTTTGGATAAGCAAACGAATAACCTGAGTCATAATCAAATCGGACCATTTCTTCAGGCAAACCTAAATTTGTCTTTGTCAATAACTTTTGCTGATGGTCTCTTGCTTTGCTTGACTCCGTTTGTTCTGCTTGTACAGAAAATGTTCCCATAACCAAGCCAAAAATACAAAGCATGAGCACAAACACCAAATGTTTCCCCATTGTGTCTCACAACCTTCTCTTTTGGTTTTTGTGTTCACAATTATAGTGTATGTATTAATCCTCGTCTTTAGCATCCCAATCTTCGGGAAGTGGTTCTTCTGCTTCTTGTGCAAACTGCTTTCTTTTTATATCAAGTTGTTCTTTGTGCCACAGAAACTGATCACGATTAACTAAATGCTTCTCACCATCGAATACGGTCTTTACATGACCAAGCTTGACCTGCTTAGTAACATATTCTTCTGGTAACTCCAAATAAGCTGCTAACTCCGAAATCGTTACATACATATTTAATCCCTCCTCCTAAATTATACCCCCTTACTTCACGACTTGTCATTCCAAGTCAAAAGAAAAAAGCCAGCGACAATGCCACTGACTGATAAAAGCTAAATAGGCAATACATAAAGAATAATTAAGAAAAAGTGAAAGATTGTTCCCGCTAGAACAAACATATGCCAAATTGCATGATGATATTTAAACCCTCTCCATACATAAAAAATCGTCCCTATTGTATAACAAATTCCGCCAATAAATAGGAACGCTATACCAGCAGGAGGGAGTACTTCAACGATTGGCTTAATGGCAAAAATAGCAAGCCATCCCATTCCAACATAAAAAATTGTTGACAAATATAAAAACTTCTTCACAAAGAAAAATTTAAACACAACCCCAATCGTAGCTATCCCCCATACAATTCCAAACAATGTCCAACCAAGAGTGCCTTGAACAACGATAAACAATATTGGAGTGTAACTCCCAGCAATGAATAAGTAAATAGACGCATGGTCAAAGACTTCAAAGAGATCTTTCACTCTTCCTTGCGGTAAGGCATGAACCATAGTTGAAGAAAAATATAGTAAAAGCATTGTTACGCCATAAATAGTAAAACTTACAATATGCAAAACAGAACCGTATAAGCTTGAAAATACAATGAGTAATACTAACGCAGCTATGCTAAGTAACGCTCCAATTCCATGTGTAATTGCGTTTGCTATTTCTTCACCTTTTGAAAATGTGTGTGTTGTTGCCATTTCAAACTCCTTTCAAACTTCCTTGCCCTGTATTATACACCTTTTACCAATGACAATACTACCCTTATTCAAGAAATTATGTTGCACTTTCTATCGGAACTCTATATAATAGTTGAAATACACTTTTTTATTGACAGAATTGTTAACACAACTAAGAATAGGAGGAATGTTACGTGAGACATGTTACATTAGTTCAATTGTTCGAACATCCAATCACACAAAAATATGTTAAAAGGTCAGGGATGGCTCATGCAGTTGCCTGTGCTTATCATGCCTATCATTTAGCAATAAAGCACGAAGTTGATCCTGACCGTGCAACAAAGGCTGCATTCCTTCATGATATCGGACATTATACTTGGTATCGAGATGGTCAATGGGATTATAATTTATACAAAGAATATGACATACATGCAATAAAAGGTTCTGAACGCGCACACAAGCTTCTAATTCGACTTGGCGAGCACCCACGTACCGCAAAAGAAATTGCATTAGCCATTTTACTCCATACTGATTCTTATTTACCAAATGGTTATCTTGAACTCAACCCCCTTCAGCATGTGGTTGCACTAGCAGATGAAGCAGATGAAGAACCTGGCGGAGAGCATCACTACCGCACAATATCTGATCGGCGCGCAAGGCGTATGCTAAGCCTTCTTGATAAGAAAGTCGAAGCCCATTCAAACAAAGACTATATTGAACGCTCAATGTGAGGAATGTTGACTCTCTCTAACGACTGTATATAGTTCAAGCTTTGGTCGTTTAGAGGAACTGAGTCAACTTTTTTTCTCCCAATTGTAGGCTGTTGAATTTCAACCTCCATTATCATCTTTTTACCAAATACAGTTCCATTACATTAATAAAAAAAATGAATTGACGAAGCAGTAGCTTCATGCTACATTAAATCCATCACAATTATATACCCTAAAAAGGGGAGTAGCGACCAATTATGGTCAATGAGTCGTCATGACAGTGATACATTCACTCGGTTCATTGAGCTTCGAAAGCATCCTATTGTTATGCTTTCAAAGTACGCAAGACCTTTTTATGAGAGACTGAATTTTCGGGCAGACTCTCATAAAAGGGTCTTTTTTGTGTCAAAATTTTTAGGGGGAATTATTATTATGGTTTATTTGGGATTTATTCTTGCAGCCGTTATTACCGTTTTTGCTGCTATTAAATTATCTACTTATGCTGATACGATTGGAGAAAAGACATCTCTTGGAGGGATGGTTGTTGGGACGATTTTTCTTGCAGGAGCAACCTCACTTCCTGAAGTCACAACAAGTGTATCTGCCATTGTATTAGATAGTCCCGACATTGCTGTAGGAAATGTGTTTGGTAGTAACATGTTTAACCTATTAATCATTGCTAGTTTTGATTTGTACTATCGCAGACAGCAAATATTCAAAAATGCTGGGAAATCACATATTTACACTGCAAGTATCGGCCTTCTCTTAGCCACTGTTGCCTTACTTGCTCTTTCATTAAAAATTGATTATTCGATTCTTGGAATTGGTGTTGACGTTTGGGTCCTTATGTCCATTTATGGTTTAGGTATTTGGTTGATTTCTTACTTAACTAAAAAGTACCCTGAAGAACCAGTAGCAGAACCTGAAGAATATAATTTATCAGCAATTCCACTTAAAAGAGCAATTATCGGTTTTGTCATTGCTGCCCTCTTCATTATGGGAGCAGGAACTCTTTTAACCGTTACAGGGGATCAGATTGCTGTTATTACGGGGTTAGGTGCTAGTTTTGTCGGGAGCTTTCTGATCGCAGCAACAACCTCTTTACCAGAAGCGATTGCCGTTTTAGTTGCCCTTCAACTGCGAAATTATAACCTAGCCATTGGTTCCATTTTAGGAAGTAATTTATTTAATATTTTAATCCTAGGAGCTTCTGATGTCTTTTACCGCCAAGGTTCCATTATTGCTGCTGTATCAGATGTTCATCAAATAACTGCGGCAGCTGTCGGAATACTATCTGTTGTTATTTTATATGCGCTTGTTCGTAAACCACGAGAGTCGTCTATACGTTATGCAATGCCTTCGGTTATCCTAGTGATTCTTTACTTTATCTCATCTTATTTAATATTCATTCAATAAAAGAAAGGTTACACAGAATTTGTGTAACCTTTCTTTTGTTGCTTTATATCTTATCACCGCAGAATTACAAGGTCTTCCATTAAGTCATAAGTTAACCCACCATTGATCCTTTGAACAATCACCCCTTGTTCGTCAATTACAATCGTTGTTGGGATTCCAATAATTTGATATTTTTTCATTACCTCTCCTTCTACATCTAGCAATGGATCAAAAGTAGCTCGGTAGTGTTGAAGAAATGGTCTTATCTCTTCTTTGCCTCTTTCTTGACTTGTCATGTTAATCGGTAAAAAAGCGGCACCTTTCTCTTTTAACCTTTTTTCCATTTCCAAAATGATTGGCATTTCTTCTTGGCAAGGATGACACCATGTTGCAAAGAAATTCACAACTACTGGCTGACCTAGATAATCACCCAAAGCAACTTGCTCCCCATTTAGTGTAGTTAGCTCAAATGGAAGAGCTTCTTGTCCGACTTGAACCCCTTTTTGAACCGTTGCAGCAACTGACTCTTCAACTTGTTGGTAGACACTTTCAGATTGACTATACATGAAACCAACACCGCATAATAGGACAATTAATACACTTCTGTAAAACGCTTGCTTTGTTTTCATGAATCACGCCTCTTTTCGTTCTATTTCAAGATTGCTATAATGTAGCGTATGTCCAATTCAACGAAATCATGCGAAATGAGGGTAATGCTTTGTCCAAAATTCAACTTATGCAAATATTCGCCGTTGTCGTCTTAGTTGTGTTTGTGTACATGTCCTATCAAAACGACTCAACGATTACTTGGATCTTTTATCTAATTGTTATTGTTAATGTTATCTTATGGATTTTGCGATTATTGGAGCGCAGAAGAAAAGATCAAGCGGAGTAGGAGAGATCGTATAAAAAGGTAAAAAACGACCTTTTTATACGATCTCTTACATTTTTTTATACATATTTGTGCATATTATTTGTACAGTATCTTCTATTAAAGGAGGCATATGTATGAAGCAATTGTTAGCAAATATGAAAGAATTTGGCTACCATTTTTTAGATCTCCTCTTTACTTTGGAATACGAACATATAGACAAGGAACATCGCGGGAAGAAACATTCGATAGATCGTGAACCCGTATCTGATTCTAATTCGATTCAATGATTTAAAGAAGCATTTGCTCCTCACGTTGCTTAGAGGGCACTGAAAAGTTCAACCTTTCAGTGCCCTCTTTGGGGTAATCTTTATAACATAACATGGAACGCTTCTTTTTTTACAGAAACGGATGTTGGGGTCTGCCCCATCATCTCTCCATCAGCTGTAACAAAAAGCGGGTCATCGCTGTCCACTTGTATAGACTCAACTTGAAGGTAATCGACACCTTTCATCGTTACATGTTTTCCTTTAAACACATTGGCTAATATGAAAAGTAGCCGCCATTTTGGGAGGCTGTGAATAATACAAATATCTAATTTCCCATCATCACTAAGGGCATTCGGACAGATCTTTATTCCTCCTCCATAATACGCGTGGTTAGCTATTGCAATTAACCAAACCTTCTCAAACACCCTCTCCTCGTTATTTAATGTCAACCTTATAGACGATGGCTTATACGTTATTAACACCTTTAATATCGTCATTAAATAGGCAAGCCCACCGAACCACTTTTTCCACTTCATTTTATTAGCTTCATCTGCCACTTTTGCATCAAACCCAATCCCTACTACGGTCATGCAATGCCTATCACCAATTTCTAATAGATCGATTTTCTTTTTGTCGTTCTGCAGCAACTTTTCTATTTCTTTTACATAATCATTAGAAATTCCCCTAGCTCTGGCATAGTCGTTTCCAGAACCAGTAGGTATCACACTGAACGGTACATTTGTCCCAATCAAACGATTCATAATCTCATGAATCGTTCCATCTCCTCCTAGTGCTATGATTCCAGAAATATCCTGATTCAAAGTTAGTAGATTATTTATAAACGCAAGCCCCTCATCTTTAGTTTCTGTAATGATGACTTGGTACTCTACATTTTTCTCTCTTAATATCGCTTCTATTTCATTCCATACTTTTACTGAACGCCCTTTTCCTGATGTTCGATTCACTAGAAAGTAATACATAAGCTTCATGCTCCCCCTTTTTGGACGTAGTTTTCCCAAAATGACTCTATATATACAAAGTTAATAATTCCAATTATAAAGGAAAAAAGTGAATAAAATACTTAATTTTGCACATATTACTAGTAAATAGGTATGTTCTTCCATATATATTGAGGGAGGTGATAGATAATGAACGCATTGCAATTTAATTTTACCATTCCAAAATATGTATTCACAAAAACCGTTGGCCGCTTTTTTCCTTCTATTCATTGGAACTCCCGTTTTTCATGTCTGAATTGGGGAGAAACAGAAGAACCGACTTTGCCCAATGATGATTGGGCAAAGATCAAAGTAAAGTATGGAGGAATTTGTGGAAGTGATATGAACTTGCTCTTTCTACATGATAGTCCTTCAACTTCTCCTTATGTTTCATTTCCATTCACGATTGGACATGAAGCGGTAGGACAAATAGCTGAGTTAGGGAAAAACATTTCGCATTTTTCAAAAGGGCAAAGAGTTGTTGTTAACCCAGTACTCTCTTGCGAAAGTCGAGATTTAGATCCATGTCCTGCTTGTGAACGTGGAGATGAAAGTTTGTGTGAACAGAAAACGAAAGGTTCTATCGAATCTGGATTACTTATAGGTGCTTGTAAAGACACAGGTGGAAGCTGGAGCCCATATTTTGTGGCACATAAAAGTCAAATTCTCCCATTGCCAGATGAAGTTGATGATCTAAACGGGGTGTTAGTAGAACCATTTAGTTGTGCTCTTCACGCCGTCTTAAGGAACCCTCCAAAGGAAGGGGATCACGTATTAGTCATTGGTGCAGGAGTAATTGGACTCTCTGTTGTTGCAGCAATTAAAGCACTTGATTATTCGTGCAAGGTCACAATTTTAGTCAAACATACCTTTCAAGGTGAAATGGCCAAAGCTTTTGGAGCAGATGAGGTTATTTATTTAAATGGATCATATGTAGAAAAAACAGCTAGTGCTCTTGGTGCCGAAACACTAAAACCGGTAATAGGACCTGAAATTGTCCAAGGCGGAGCAAGCATTGTCTATGAATGTGTAGGCAAGAAGAAAAGTGTCACAGATGCACTACGCTTTACTGAAAGTGGCGGGAAGGTCGTCCTCCTTGGTTTGGCAAGTATTATGAAACAAGTTGATTGGACGACAGTATGGCTCAATGAATTAACGATTAAAGGGTGTTTTGCTTATAGTACAAACGAGTTTGAGGGACAAAAGATGAATACTCTTCAAATTGCAATTGAACTGATGAAAAGAGGAAAAGTAGATCTATCACCTCTTATTACACATCAATACCCTCTGCACGACTATAAGGTAGCTTTCAACACCATCACGAAAAGAAAACGAGAAAATGCATTGAAAGTTGTCTTCAATCATGATCAAACTACTGTTGGAGGTTAGACATGAAGAATTTTATGCTTAGTTCAAACCCTACAAGTCCATTTTTACAGAGCCTATCCGATGGGCTCGTTTCAACATTTTCAAGAAATGGTTTTACGTATACTAATAACGCAAATGACCCACTTCAACTCGTCTTTCATTTTGTCACAGAAGAAGATATCAAGCCTTTTAGAAGAAAGGCGCAAGCAACATTTGTCGTTGCAGTACTAGAAAGTTCAGGCCAGCCTTACGATTTATTTACAGAAGTCTATCCATTTCTCATCCGCTCATTAGCAAATCACTTTATGTATATTAATCATCGCTCAGGTAAAACAGATGTTCATTTCTTAACACCTGAACAGGGTTGTTATTCCATTTCATATCATGAAGGGGATGATGAACAGCAGTTTCTTGATAAAATATACGAGCGTTTGCAACCTCTAACTTGTTCAAGACTGGTTATTGATAATCAATTCTCCGAAGATCTTCCAAAACAACTTTGGCACGGAGATCACGTAACAACTGAATTAAGTCAATCTGGCAAAAAACTTGATGAGATGGACTTACTCCCAGCTCCCTTTCCTTTGGACAAGTATTTAAGCGAAAGAGACATGCGTCATTTAAATAAACTTTATGGTCTTGGTGGGTTAAGTTATGGAAATTTAAGTGCCAGAAGTGATGAAGACCATTTTTGGATGAGTGCTAGTGGAATTAACAAAGCGAACATGAAAGAAATTGGGCGGGATATATTATATATAAAAGGTTACAATGATGAGGAAAATCACATTGAAGTTAGTATTCCACCGAACGTTAGTCCGAAGCGTGCTTCTGTAGATGCAATCGAACATTGGATGATTTATAGAGAACACCCTGATGTCGGTGCTATTGTTCATATCCATGCTTGGATGGAAGGCATTCAAGCGACTGAAATTAATTATCCTTGTGGAACGCTTGAACTCGCAGAAACAGTTGCCTCTCTTATTCGTGAGTCTGATAACCCATCAGAGGCCATTATCGGGTTAAAAAATCACGGGCTGACAATCACGGGGCCTTCACTTGAAAATATCTTTAATCGAATTGAAGGGAAGATTCAACGACAAGTTCCAATGTCTTAACACAATATAAAAGGATGACTAACAACTGACCCTAAGACCATATGGGTCAGTTTTGTCATCCTTTTATAATACTTGCTTTGTTCGAACTAACTGTTTGATAACATAAGCAATATGCCTAGCTGCATCTGGTTTCTTTAACTTTCGTGCGTTTGAAACTAACTGATGATACGTCTCTTCATTAAACACCATTTCTTCCAAATGACTAGATATGTCTTCAATTCGTTCTGCTTTCACAGCGGTGCCAAAATCGATTAAAAATTGGGCGTTATCTTCTTCATGTCCTGGAACTGGCTGATAAATCAAAATTGGGGTCTCACAAGCTAAAGCTTCTGATACAGTTAATCCACCTGCTTTTGAAATTACGAGATCACTCGCCCGTAAATAATTTGTGAATTGATTAGTATATGAAATTATGTGTAGCCGATGTTTACTTCTACACTGGCGGATCTTCTCTTCTAACTCTTTATTTGTTCCCGTCATACATAATATTTGAATGTTCTGTTGTAATTCTTCCAAGGTTCGAATGATCTCTTCATACTTGCCCAAACCTAAGCCCCCACCAGATATAAGAATCGTTTTTTCATCTGGTTGCAGCTTTAAATCATTTCGTAACTTCCATCTAGGGATGTTGATATCTGGTATTTCCTTTATCGGAATTCCTGTACAAAACAATTGTTCTAACGATAAATTATGCTCTTGGGCAAAATGATCAATATGTGGTGAAGCTGTAAAATATCCGTCTATTTCAGGCCTGACATAAGCAGGATGTAAATACAAATCAGTAATTACTGTATATAACGGCATGGTTAAATTTTTCTTTTTCTTTAACCTCGCTAAAAAAGCGGTAACAAACGGGTGTGTTGATATCATGACACTGGTTCTTTGTTTTGTAATGATTGAATTTAATTTCTCACAGAAGAATGTACCTAATTGATCTAATACTAAAAACCATGAGTATTCTTCACTATATCGATAAAGCCTCCCCCAAAGCCTCGGGGTCTTCTCGATCATCCGTAAATATAACTCTAAAAATGTTTTGTGTAATAACGGATGAATGGAGTGAAATGTATCAATAATCGTCACTGTTTCGCCTTGTTGCTCAAATTGTGCTTTCAAGGCTTTAGAAGCTTCGTTATGACCATTTCCGATAGATGCCGAAAAGATTGTAATTTGACTCATAAGCGAACCTCACTTCCTTGAACCAGGTACAAATACGATATAGTTAGTGTTTACTTTTTCTTGTAGAACATTCACATCCAGCATATGAAAAAAGTTGTCTGTTCATATAAAGTATGTACCTATGTTTTTTGAAAGCAATCTGATATGATTTGATGTATAACAATTGTTAATGGAAGGAATGACAAATATGAAAACCGTATTTTCTGGAATTCAACCAAGTGGTACGCTTACACTCGGAAATTATTTAGGAGCAATGAAGCATTTTGTTGACATGCAAAATGATTATAATTGTTATTTTTGTATTGTTGATCAACATGCGATCACAGTTCCACAAGATCGACTAAAACTACGTGAAAATATACGCAGCCTTGCTGCCCTATACTTAGCTGTTGGAATTGATCACGAGAAGGCAACACTTTTTATTCAATCAGAAGTTCCTGCTCATGCTCAACTTGGATGGTTAATGCAATGTGTTTCTTACATAGGTGAGCTTGAGCGTATGACGCAATTTAAAGATAAGTCGGATGGCAAAGAAGCCGTCTCATCGGCCTTGCTTACTTATCCACCATTAATGGCTGCAGATATTCTTCTGTATAAAACGGATATCGTTCCTGTTGGAGAAGACCAGAAGCAGCATCTTGAACTTACCCGTGACTTAGCAGAACGTTTCAATAAAAAATACAATGATATTTTTACGATTCCTGAAGTTCGGATTCCTAAGGTTGGGGCACGGATTATGTCTTTAAATGATCCATCTAAGAAAATGAGTAAATCCAATCCGAATCCGAAAAGTTACATCTCTATGCTTGATGATGAGAAAACAATTACAAAAAAAATCAAAAGCGCCGTTACCGATACGGAAGGTAGCATCCGTTTTGATCGTGATGAGAAACCGGCAGTTTCAAATTTACTTTCTATTTATTCCCTATGTTCAGGTGAATCCATTGAAAACATTGAAGAACGTTATGCAGGAAAAGGTTATGGTGATTTCAAGTCTGATTTAGCTGAAGTCGTTGTCGAAACATTACGCCCGATTCAACAACGCTACTATGAATTAATTGACTCAGAAGAACTTGATGACATTCTCGATCACGGAGCAAATAAAGCAAATGATGTTGCTTTACGCATGATCGAAAAAGCCGAGCGAGCAATGGGGTTAGGGCGCAAGAAAAAGAAATAAGAAAAAACGAAGGACAGGTGTCTCTTGTCCTTCGTTTTTCTAATAGACAGGAAAATTCTGTCTTGTTGGCTATTTAATAGCCACTATTTTTCTTCATAATTTTACCAACAAAAAATGAAAGTCCAAGAGTTCCAACAAGTAATACAACCGTAAGGATTTGCATGACTGTATATGCGAAGTTATCCATTGTTTCCCCTCCTCATGCCTTTTAACGTTTCGTTATTAATTATAGGAGAGTTCAGATACATTGTAAATGCCTAAGAAAAAGCCAATTAGGCTATTTCTTAGGCATTAGTATGCTTTTTCCACTTCGATCTATACTTGTCACAAACCGTTCAATTATTTAACGCTTGTCCCATGTTCAAGCTCCCAAAGTTTCTCAAAGAAAGCTTGTCCTCTGACTAAAGCTTCACATAATTGATGGTGTCTTTCAGTCCACCCTTGACGTATTTCTGAATAAAGTTGTTCCCATGCTTCATCCCTATTAAGCATTTGAATTCGAACATAATCATTAGGGCTCCATTCTGTATACCAATACCGAACTTCAGCATCAGTACCAGTTGAATAAAGTTGGTCTAGTGCCATATATAAAAGCTGTTTTAATTGACGCTCTTTTCTTGTCAGCCCCCAAAGATCTTCTGGGCTTGGTGAAAGGATGTGATAATCCTTTTGTACATCTAAAGTTAAATCAAATTGTTTCCATTCATTTTGTTTTAATTGCTCATATACCATTTGTTCTTGTCTTGGGGTTAGTCGGCTTTTTCTTATAGGAGTTTTGTACCCCATTGTATCAATTGCAATTATTCTTTCACCATCAGTTGCAATAAAACAATAATCTAATTGAATACGTGACATATTTTTCCTGAGGTAACTCTGTTGGTGAACTTCCGATAACAATTCTTCTGGTAAATCAGATAGGTCATTTTCAATATAATGGAATAGGTTCGGAGTAACATATACCAAAATGGCTTGATCTAATACTTCAATTCTGTCATCACTGCGCCATTCATGAAAATCGCATACGTTGTATCCATTTTCCTCCCCTTCAAACCAATTGACCCATACGTCCCGGATATGGACCATAAAAAACCCCCCTTACTGTATTTCGTTTTGTATCAACAGTATAGGCAGGGGAGAACCAGTTTATTCCACTCTCTCTCAATTCATTCCAATTATCCTATGGTTTTTTTTGTTTTTTATTTCTTTTCATTGGATATGTCATTGATACAATGATGATCACGATCCCAATAATAAAGAAGTAAAACTCTACCCTATGCAGTAAAAACTGTAAATACATTAACGATGTATAACCTGTGATCAACAAATTCAAGTATGCTAAGATAGTTATTCCACCTATTACTGCAAACGAGAAACCTACAAGAACAAAGAACAATCTAATCATGAGCTATCACAACAAACGAATACCATTTTTTCTCACCTCTCATGTTTTGAACAAAGATCGATCAAGAAACGTGTCAGCAGATAAAGGTAATAAACGTAACGTCGTGTCTGATTCATTTGTAGCTGATTCGATGATCTTATAGCCGGTATAATATCCTAACCATAATGGAATCCCTAACTCTTTGTTTCCATAAAGAAGTGGAAGATAATTCTTTCTCCCTTTTTTCTGTAAATTGGGGCGAATCCATCTTTCAAACCACTGATTCGTCCAAACATGGTCATAACGCGTTGTCCAACTAGCACATGCCCCAACCCCCAATTCTTCTCTCACAGCAAATTCAGCTAAACCTTCCATCACCATCGATTCAAGAAATGTCACTGCTTCCTCGGCTTGATTCATTGTTTGCAAGCGACATATATGGTGGTATTCATGAGTAATTAATGCTAATAAATCTTCCTTTGTTGTAGATGAATTGATAAAAAGAACGATGCCACTTTCTAATGAAAGCCCAGTTTTACCACCCAGTTCCTTTTTTAAAATTTGATCATGATCATTCATTGGCAATATATATATCTTTATATCTGGACCATTCCATTTGTGTTGTAATTTTAAAAACTGTTTTTGAATAATAAACCACGGTAGCGTTTCGCTCCATTTTTCATATTCTAAATTAATTGATTGATCTGGTAGAAACAGTCCCATCTGGATGAGATATTGGTGTAGACCTAAAACATCATTAGTTGAAAAGATTTCACATAGTGGCTCAATGATTAAATCACGCTGACATTCCACTTTTTCTTCAATTGTCTTAGCTTTATTCCACTTATTGTTGTAGTGATATAACCACTTGTCCGTTCTTACAACCCCCATTTTGATGACACCCTCCTTATTTCCACTATATGAAGAGTTTGTCTAAAATGAACCAACTTCTGCCTTTTCTACAAAATATCATTAGAAAATTATAAAAAAAGATAGCTAGAGCTATTTACAATATAACCCTGGCTATCTTTTTCATTGGCTATTTTCGCATACTTTGTTGTTTTTATGGGGTACCTGTTCTCCACATGTTCGTTCCATTGCGCTCCAGCCACTTGCTTTCGAGGCAACTGAAAAAGGTACGGTTTTGACCTTTTTCAGTTGCCTTTAAGCAATGAGCGGAACCGTTGCTTTGTCTTAAAGCCTGCTATGAATGGTTTTCTCATAGCAGGCGCGCAACGTGTGGAGCCATTGCTGCTTCCTCGAATCCGCTAAAAAGGATTTTTCAGCGGCCTTCTTTCCGCGGGGGGTGTTGAGTGACTTCCGCTCCATTTCACTATGAGAAATACCATTCCTTTACAGCAACAATCTTTACAAAAACAGCCTTTTCATTAGACTAGAAATGTAATTTTATTTTGTTCTTTGTTCCAAACTAGAGCCGCATTAAATGTTTTTTCATCTTTTATAAATCCTTCGATCATTTCTGTCTTTCCATCTTTCAGTAATTTTTTCACATCTTTTTGCCTGATTTTTTTTCCAAGAATAACTTTAGAAATCGTAAACTTACATTGATGTGATTGATATTGGCTGCATCCATAGAATGTACCTTTATCTAGAATTGATCCACCACAGCCCGGACACTTCCCAACTGAAGCAGAGCGCCTTTTGCCTCTTTTCGGTTTCTTTTGCATCGACGACGTGTCAAACTTTGAAAAATCCCATGATAGAGACTGTCTACTTGCTTCATCAAGTATATGAGTAACAAGCTTCTTCGTTTGATCCATAAAAATCGCAGGTGATGCCTCTCCTTTTCCAATCTCCCTTAATCGCTGCTCCCACTTAGCCGTCATCTCCGCAGAAGTCAGAAGACTTGCCCCTAATGCCTCAATCAATAACCGACCTTTTTCAGTTGGATAAACGATGTTTTTCGTTACTGTCATATATCCCCTGTCTTTTAAAATCGTTATAATCCCTGCTCTCGTTGCTTCTGTTCCAAGTCCTTGTGATTCCATCAATACTTTCTCAAGTTCTTGGTCGGTTACTTGTTTCCCAGCTGTTTTCATGACATTGATAAGCTGCCCCTCTGTATACCTTTTAGGGGGCTGTGTAACAGATTCTTTCGTCTCTATATGTTTAACTTGTCCATTATTTCCTACTTCAAGGGCAGGGAGCTCTTGATCTTTTTCTCGTTTATTTGTCTGAATGATTTTTCTCCATCCTAATTGCTTCACTACTTTCCCTTTTGATTGGAATGTGGCTCGATTATCAACGAGTGTCTCAACTTTGGTCGTGTCAACAAGGGCATCTTCTTCGTGTGCAGCAAGGAGAGAACGAACAACTAGATCATAAATGTTTTTTTCTTCTTTCGTGAGCTTCTCAAGATCAGGTACTTGTTCAGTTGGAATAATGGCATAATGGTCAGTTACTTTTTGATCATTCACAAAACGTGGATTACCAATTAAAGTTGAAACAGGGAGAGGAAAATACGATGCATATTCCGGTTTCGTTGACAAAGTTTCAAGAATGGTTGGAAACGTGAATGCTTCTCCCTTTGTAACATAAGGAGAGTCCGTTCTAGGATATGAGATAAAGCCTTTTACATAGAGCTTTTGTGCAATATCGAGTGTTTTTTTCGGTGAATAACGATAGCGTTGATTTGATACTGTTTGTAGACTAGAAAGAGTATACAAAAAAGGCGGCTTAAATCTTTTTTCTTCTTTTTTCACATCAACAATTGTTGCTTGTTTCCCTTTACAAAACATCGCAATTTTATTTGCCAATTCTGCCGTTTTTATACGCTTATCACCATCTTTGTGCCATACGCCTTTGAATTCTTTTCCTTCGACAATAAAAGTAGCCGTTACTTCCCAAAATGGTTCAGGTTTAAAATCTTCAATCTCTTGTTCCCTCTTCACAATAAGGGCTAGCGTTGGGGTTTGAACTCTACCAGTTGAAAAGACATCTGAGACTCCTTTTTTTTGTAAAAGAAGAGTATATACCCTTGATGCATTCATACCAACGAGCCAATCCGCACATGATCTACTTAATGCTTCAAAGTACAGAGGTCTTGTTTGTTCTTCAGTTTTTAGTGAACGAAACCCTTCCTCTACTGCCTTTCTTGTAAGAGAAGATAACCACAGCCGTTTTAGTGGTTTTTGAACGTTACATTGATCAATAATTAAACGCACGATCAATTCCCCTTCACGTCCGGCATCCCCTGCCATGATGATTTCAGTCACATTCGATTGTTGTACCAATTTTTTGATCACTTGAAACTGTTTCCCTTTTCCTTTTGAGATTTGATGCTGAAACTTTGAAGGCAAAATTGGCAATGTATCTAACTTCCATGTCTTCCATTTTGGATCGTAAACTTCAGGTGGAACTAGCTCACATAAATGCCCAACAGCCCACGTAATGTAGGCGCCTTTTGGGAATTGAGCTGTTTTTTTAATTTCAATATACCCTGTCTTTTTAACTGATTGATACGGCGCAGCTAATTTCGCTCCTTGATCAGGCTTCTCTGCGATAATTACTTTCATCCCACTTTCTATCCTTTCGCCACACTACTTTTGATCAATTATAACTCATTATAGAAATAATAAGTGAAAAATTCCCCTTTCCACCCGAAATAGTGTTACTATACAAAAAGATACTTTTCATCAATTATTTACAATTGTTAAAAATTTATATGCTTAAGCTTTCTTTGCAAATAAAGAAGCTTGCATCACCTTTTAATTATCATAAATAAAAGGAGAAAATTATGGCTACTTTAAATAAACCTGTTCCTTTATCTGCCTATACCCAATTTAGCCGTGCTGAATGGGCAAAATTGTCACAATCAACTACTGAGATTTTGTCTGCTCATGAACGTGAAAAGCTAGGAAGTATTAATGAGACAATTTCTGCAGATGAGGTTACTGATATCTATCTTCCACTATCACAATTACTATATATGCATATGACTCACTCTGTTACTTTACATGAAAATGTTAGTAGTTTTTTGCAGAAAAAAACGAAGAAAGTTCCATTTGTTATCGGGGTAGCTGGTAGCGTTTCGGTAGGAAAGAGTACCACTGCACGGTTAATACAAGCATTAGCTTCACGCTGGCCCAATAACCCTAAAGTTGACCTAATAACTACAGATGGCTTTCTATACCCCAATGCGGTACTTGAAGAGCGAGGGTTAATGAAACGAAAAGGGTTTCCTGAAAGCTACGACATTGGGCGATTAATTCGTTTTCTATATGAACTAAAATCTGGTCACGCTTACATTGAAGCGCCTATGTATTCGCATTTAACATACGATATATTAGAAGATACCGTTCAGAAAATAATTGAACCAGATGTTGTCATAGTTGAAGGAATTAACGTCTTGCAAGTAAATAAAAAAGACCGACGTATTCCACAAGTATTTGTCTCTGACTTTTTTGATTTTTCCATTTATGTAGATGCCGATGAAGAGGACATTCGATCTTGGTATATTGAACGATTTAAATTACTTAGAAATACGGCTTTCCAGCAATCTGAATCCTTCTTCCACCGCTTTCGTCATTTAAGTGATTCAGAAGCTTACGATGTCGCCAAAGGCATTTGGACTACGATCAACGGCATCAATCTTGAAAAGAACATTCGACCAACTCGCCATAGAGCCGACCTCATCTTGAAAAAAGGGGCAGGCCATCGTGTTGAAGAAGTTCATTTAAAAAAAATGTAGAGAAGGAGGCAGTCTCCCTCTCTACATACTTTTAAATCGAGAGTATCGATCGTAATTGAGATAACACCTGATAGATAAATGAAGGTTGTGTTTCTGTTTCTTCTAGCCTTTTTCTATTAACCTTCTCATCAGGCTTATCTTCTGGATTTAACAATGTTGTTTTAATAATTCGATCACCTTCACCTCTCACCCATAAGCGACCAAGGGCATTAACGTCTACAGAGATCTCCTCATTTCGGTTAGAAAGGAAATATACATCTTCTTCAAGTTCAAAACGATCTCCTGACTCGGAAGTAAAGATCTTATGACTAAACAAAACATTCGTCTGAAAATGCTCAAATCCATAATCAAATAATGTAATCATATCATTATAAGCATGATCACTAGAGGGGGCATTTAATGTAACTGCAATTAACTCCATTCCATTTCTCTTTGCAGTTGTAACAAGAGTATAGCCCGACTTTCGCACAAAACCATTTTTCACACCCGTCACTCCATCATAATGCCATAACAGACGATTATGATTATAAATGACTGTTTCCCACCCTTCTCCAATCCATTCCATCTCTTTTGTACCAACAATTTCTCGAAAGGTTTCATTTTGCATAGCATATTGTGTGATCTTAGCCATGTCATAAGCTGAGGTTGTATGCTCCTCATCATATAGGCCATGAGGATTTGTGAAATTTGTGTCTTGAACTCCAATCTTCTCTTCAATAAAACGATTCATCTTCCTAGAAAAAAGCTCTTCACTTCCTGACATATGCTCTGCGATGGCTGTTCCTGCATCATTGCCAGAATTAATTAGCAACCCTTGTACAAGCTTTAGTAAAGAAACTTGTTCATCTTCTAGTAAATAAACACGTGTCCCTATCACATTTACAGCTTCTTCACTTACCGTAACGATATCATCAAGGTTCCCTTCTTCTATCGCTACCATTGCCGTTACTATTTTTGTAATACTTGCTGGATACATCTTTTGGTTCATATCTTGATTAAATAATATTTCTCCTGTTTCAGCGTCCATTAAAATCGCTGTTTCGCTATATAATGACAAGGTCTCGTTCGCAGCTTCTATTGTTTGGGGTCCTTGAATGAGTTGAATTAGGATGACAACAATACAAAGGATGCTTGTCTTAATAGATGTTAGTTTCACATCATCCCTCCAATCCGTAATAATCACAAAGACTAGTATAACTTAAACATATTACAACTCGTTAACACCAATATTACATATACCAGTGATCCTTTTTAAAAAAGATAATGGAAAAGGTTATCTAATCTGGTTTAATTTTCAAATTATCTAATTTACTATATATCTAAAATAACAACGAAACCCCTTATCAGTACTGAATTTTCACCCATTCTTGTACATATCACCTTTCATTCCTATCCAGAAAGGTATAGATTTCCCCACATTTCGTTACATAACTGTAAAGAAAGAGGTTGCTCCCTACTGCTCCATAGCTTGTTGTACTCGGTATTTGTGACTGGAAAAAATTAGCTACTTCATCTACCCAAATTTTATGCTAGTTTAGTAGAGTACGATTTACCGAGGAGGGCATTAACTTATGAAAAAAATGATTTTTACTATTTGTGCGGCGGCATCTATTTTCTTTATTGGAGGGAATGATACACAGGCTCAAACAGTTACACACTCTGTTGTTCCAGGAGATACCCTTTATAAATTAGGTCAACAATATGGCGTTTCAGCTACTGAAATTCAAAGAGCAAATAACAAATCTTCTTCTATAATTATGGTCGGAGAAAAATTAACAATCCCTGCATCTATTTCAGCAGCAGAAAAAGACCTATTAGCACGATTAGTCCTTGCAGAAGCAGAAGGTGAACCTTATGCAGGGAAAGTAGCAGTAGCAACCGTTGTATTGAACCGTGTTGCTCACAAAGATTTTCCAAATACTGTAACAGAAGTCATTAATGAGGTCTCAAATGGCTACTACGCATTTTCTCCTGTACAGAACGGTCGTATTAACCGTGCTGCTGACAGTGAATCTATTCGTGCGGTTAACGAAGCTTTAGCGTTCCGTGGACAAGGTGCAGGATCACTATTTTTCTATAACCCAACGATTGCAACAAATCATTGGAATGCTACACGAACAGAAACGATTCGTATTGGTAATCATGTGTTCTCAAAATAAAATAGCATTGAAATAAGGCTGTCTCAAAGGTTAAAGAACGAACCTTTGAGACAGCCTCTTTCTTATTATAAAATCTTCATCATATATTCTTCGTCTACATACTTTTCGTTTATCTTAAGAGCTCTTTTCTCAAACCCATATACTTGAAACCCTAAAGATTCATAAAGTTGTTTTGCTTTTTTGTTTTGTGCTGCAACGACAAGTTGTAACTGCTCGATTCCTTGAGCTTGCGCTTCCTTCATTACATAAATAAAAAGCTTTTTCCCTAATCCCTGTCCTCTTGCCTCTTCAGCTATAAATACACTTCCAATTGCTGCCTTATGTTGCATTTTCAATAGCTTAGAACGCGAAAGACTTATGATCCCTACAAGCTGGTCCTCTTTTTTGAACAATCCATAAAATGCTTCTCCATTCGATAGTTTTGATTCAAAAAAATCAATGGTTTCCTTTACTTCTTCTTCATAGCTTGCAGCAAAGGCTTCTGGCACTTGTTTTAATGCTTGCAACCTAAGCTGTTCAAAGAGGGGCGCATCTTTAGTTTCTAACTTTCTTATTTGCACAATGAAGCATCCTTTCTATTAATTAATAATCTTTATTTTCAATAAAAAACAGGTACTTTCCACCTAAACAAGGAATAAAACTAGTAGTATATTTTCAAGAAAGAATGGTGATCCTGATGACGCGAATCTCTCGAACTTCTCGTACAAAAGCCGAACGAGTTCAAGCTGCATATGTAAATCGTTTGACTGAAGTGCATAGTGTGGATCCTATTCAACCAATTGAGCGAACAGAACAAATAAAAAACCACACGAGCCATCCATCTGAAAACCATTTGCTTTCATATGAACGATATTTTCAGACAAAACAACATATAAGAGATGCCTTTAGACACTTTTATAGGCATGAAAAGGAACTATGTAGTATCGCGAATGGCTTAGACGAAGCAAGTAAAGAAATCCTAACACATATAGAGAAACTCGTCCAAAAATATAACCAAACAATGAAATCCCTTAAATCTTTTGATAAACTGTCTGGAACAAACCATCTCCTTTCAATAGAAGATTTAGTTTTACAGCATAAATGCGGCTTAAAAACGCTTGGGATAACCGTGCAACATTCTTCTCCATTCCTATCATTTGATCCAGCACAATTTCTCATTCACTTAGCTAAATCAAAGACAACAACCCTTCAACAAGTAAAAAGCTTTAAGACGTTAATCATGAATAAATACCAATCGTTAGCACAGACAAAAATAATCATTATATCTCAACTATTATGAAAGTTCTCCAATTGAATTAAAAGGCTTAATGATTGAAGAAGAGGGATAAACTCTACACCTTCTCATCACTTATCAAATAATGAGCAAATTTGTTAAAATATAAGAAATTCATTTAGAAGAGTCTGTTCATAAAGGGAAAAAATCACCCTTTTTGAACAGACTCTAGAAAGGAGGAAAACGATGGATGTTATTGTTTCACACGTAAATTTAGACTTTGATGGATTAGCATCAATGCTAGCTGCTAAAAAACTTCATCCTGGGGCTCAAGTTGCTCTAACTGATAAACAGCACCCAACCGTAAAGTCCTATTTAGCAATTTATAGAGATGAACTTGCCTTTTCATCATATACAGAAATAAATTGGCAGCATGTTCGTACGTTAATTCTTGTCGATGTTGCCTCATTAAAGCGAACTGGTATCCCCATTTCAGACTTGTCTCTACATGTACAATTCATTGTTTATGATCACCATGCACCTAAAGCAGGAGATATAACAACAGGAGAACGTCACATAGAACAAGTTGGGGCAACGGTTACGCTTCTAACTGAACAATTACATAACAGAAAGATGACAATTACTCCTTTTGAAGCAACATTATTCGGTTTAGGTATTTATACGGATACAGGAAATTTCACCTATCCACAAACAACGGAAAAAGACCTTTTGATGGCATCAGTGTTAAAGAAGCATAACATGGACATTGCATTGGTTGATCGTTTCTCCGAGCAACCATTGTCGCTTGAGGATAGACAGCTTTTTCAAACACTCCTGACTAAAGGCAAGGAACAATATGACACAGGTATAACACTTTTTCTAACGACACACGAGCAACCAAGCTATCAAAGTGGACTTGCTACCTTAACAAGAAGATTACTTGAATCAACCGATTCTGATGCAGCTATTTCAATTGTTAAAATGAAAGATCATGTTTATGTAGTTGCAAGAGCAAGTTCAGAGCGCATTGACCTAAGAAAATTAATGACAGAGCTCGGCGGTGGAGGACATGCACAAGCGGCGTCAGCTACTTTAAAGAGAAAAGGTCTTAATGAAGTCATAAAAACTGTTCAGAAATCATTAGCAGTAATTATTAAACCAGCCATTACTGCTGCAGACTTTATGGCATCTCCAGTAAAGTCGGTTTCACCATATGACACCATTAATGAGGTTCTTGAACAGATGTATCAATACGGCCATACTGGTTTCCCTGTAGTGAATGATCAAGGACAACTGGTTGGTATCATTTCTCGGCGTGATGTGGATAAAGCAACTCATCATGGACTTGGACATGCCCCAGTAAAAGGATATATGTCTACGCAGCCTGTGACTCTCTCTCCAAATGCTTCTTTGGAGGAAATTCAATCGACGATGATGAAACACAACATTGGTCGTATACCAATATTGTCAAATGATCAAATGGTCGGTATTTTATCAAGAACCGATATTATCGAACAATTACATAAGGAGACGAGTAAGTTAAGCAGGCAGTTGATTATTGAGATGATAAGGAGCCAGTTATCGAAAGACATTTACAAACTTCTTATCGAAATTGGGACGATTGCTGATAGTCAAGGAGTGAGAATTTATTTAATTGGTGGAATTGTTCGTGATTTTATTCTAAATCGAGCAAATGAAGATATCGATTTAGTTATAGAAGGAGACGGAATTGCCTTTGCCAACTTACTGTCCGAACGCTTAGGTGGTCAAGTCAAATCACATGAAAAATTCGGTACAGCAACATGGAAAACTACAGATAACGTTAAAATTGACATTGTCACATGTCGGACTGAATATTACGATGCCCCTGCAGCACTTCCTAATGTACGTGCTTCTAATATTCGAGAAGACTTAAGAAGACGTGACTTTACAATTAATGCAATGGCACTTCAAATTAACAAAAGTCATTTTGGGACATTACTTGACTTCTTTCAAGGTCAGGATGACATTGAGCAAAAGAACATCCGTATCTTGCATACACTAAGTTTTATTGAAGATCCTACGAGGATTATCCGGGCAGTTCGTTTCGCCTTACGCTTTCATTATCAGCTAACCGAACAAACTTTCACGTTAGCCATCGATGCTGTTGCGATGTTAAAGCAAGTAAGTGCTAAGCGTCTATTACGTGAATTCGAGTTACTCGTTAAAGAAGGTTCCATTATTGAAGCTATAAAAATGCTAGATGAGATTGGTGTGTGGACTACCTTACTTGGTCATAGTCCTACAGAAGACGAGATAATCAAAGTAGATGCTATACTTAAAAAAATACAAGATCCATTTTTTATTTTCCTTACTTTTGCTTATCGTCAAAAAGAATGGAAAAGAAAAGTGAAGCTCTTTGCATTAACGGCTCGACAAAATCAAATCATACAGCAGCTTGAAATCTTGGATGAACACCAAATAGAGCAACTTACTACGATCGGTTCTATCCATCAACAATTTTACAATTATACAGAAGAGACGATTTTTATTTATACAGTACTAACAAAGAACGAGATGTTGCATACCTATTTAGAGAGAAGAAAGCATGTAAAAGCATTGCTTTCTGGAAGAGATTTAATTGATAGGGGAATTAAGCCTGGTCCTGTTTTTTCTAATATTCTACACCAGTTAACATGCTTGCAACTAAATGATCAAATCAAAACGAAAGAAGAAGCAATCTCGTGGCTCGATACAAATTTCAAATAAAATTATGAGACAACCTTTTTAAGGGAAAGAAAAACTGCCCTTTATTCTGCATTGCTTCGGTGGTGTCTCAAAAGGTCAAAAATAGGCTTTTTGAGACACCACCTTTTATTGATATCCCATTTTTTCAGCTTCAAGTTTTAGTTCGGCGCGAAAATTTGGATGAGCGATTTGAATTAGTGCCTCCACTCTTTCTCGTATTGTTTTCCCCCTCAATTTGGCCACACCATATTCTGTGACAATGTAATCAACATCATTTTTTGAAGTTGTTACAACAGACCCCTTTGCCAAAGTAGGAACAATTTTGGAGATTGTGCCATTTTTGGCTGTTGAATGCAAGCAAATGATCCCTTTCCCACTCCTTGCCATTCTTGCTCCTATACCAAAATCACCTTGTCCACCTGTGGAAGAATAACTTCTCCCTCCAATTGATTCAGAATTGCACTGTCCTAAAAAGTCCACTTCAATCGTTGCATTAATCGTTACTAATTGCTCAATTTGTGAAATTACTCTACTATCATTTGTTTTGTTAACGGGAAACATTTGAACTTGTTTATTATTATGCATAAAGTCATATAACTTCTTGGTTCCAAAAGCAAATGTTGCTGTCATACTTCCTTTTTGTAATGGATTGTTTGAATTTGATATTGCTCCAGCCTCAAATAATTCAACTACTTTATCTGGAATCATTTCTGTAAATATTGTTAGGTCTCTATGATCCTTCAAATAGTTCATAATCGCATTAGGTATCGCCCCAAACCCAATTTGAAGAGTATCGCCGTTGTTAATCATTTGGGCAACTGTTTCACCAATAATTTTATCTTCTTCCCGTATGGGAATATCTGGGGTTACTGGTAATGAGACATGATTTTCTATAAAACCATCTATTTCAGTTATATGAACTCGATTCTCACCAAATGTGTATGGCATTTCATTATTCACTTCAAATATTATTTTTTTCGCTTTTTTAATAAGTGGATAAATATAATCACAATTGGTTCCAAGTGAAAAATATCCATCATTATCCATAGGAGAAACCGTTGCCATTATTACGATTTCCTTTGCCATCTCTTCAAGAATAGAAGGTACATCTGAAAAATGATTTGGTAAGAGATCAAGCTCTTTCTCGTAAAACCCTCTTCTCTCGTCTTTGTTTAAAAACATGGAGATAATTTTCAGTTTAGATGGTTCGACGTCAATAACCGGTCGTAATGACAGCATTTGAAACAAGCGATTTCCCTTCAATGTTTTATGTGAAGGTAAATCGCTCATTAATGCTGGTGGTTCTCCAACTGCCAATGGAACAATAATGTCTTCATTCGGTTTTATAAGTAATACTGCTTCTTGTGCAGTATCGATTCGTTTCCTTTCTAACAATTCTAAACAATGCATCCTATTCCTCCAACTCCTGTAATATTAATTATTTTTATTTTTCATTCATGAAAAAGTCATTTCAAACGAATAATATTACTATGTTTTCGTTCAGTAACCAAGAGGAGTATTATCATATAGTGTTAGCAGTCAAGTTTAATCCTATGTCTTACCTAACAATTATCGGAACGTGAGGAGGGCTTCCATTGTCCACCCGAAAAAGTTTAAAGGAGATAAGAAAAAGACGACGCTATCGAAACATTTTGATCTTTTCCTGTCTTACATTCCTTTTACTTCTTGGTGCGATTGGAACGTACATATTTTCGCAGTATGAAGCTGGAAGAACAGAGACTGAACAAGGAATTATGATGATAATAAACGATAAACCCAAAAGCACGAACAATGATCATACAATAATTAAGGCGAAAGAACCTGAAAATAATGAACCAATTAATATGCTTTTAGTTGGAATGGACACATCCAAGGATGAAATTGCACGCACAGATACTATCATGGTAGCTCAGTATAATCCAACAAATGGAGAAGCTAAGGTTGCATCAATTATGCGTGATGCCTATGTAGAAATACCGGGGAAATCCAAAAATAAAATTAATGCTTCTTTTGCTTTTGGGGGAGTGGAACTGCTGCAACAAACGCTCGAACATAATTTCGATCTAAAAATACATTATTATGCTCTCGCTAACTTTGATGGTTTTATTAAGTTGGTTGATACAATTGCACCGAATGGGTTAGAAGTCACGATAGAACGTAAAATGTCAGATCCAAATAATGCAATTAACTTTGAGCCAGGAGCCCAAAGACTAAACGGGGAAGAGACTTTAAAATATGTTCGTTTTCGTAAAGACAATGAAAATGACTTCGGTCGTGTCAAAAGGCAACAAGAAATATTACAACACCTTAAAAATGAGTTATTTACTATATCAGGTATGACAAAAATTCCAAAACTCATTGGTATGTTGGAGCCTCATGTAAAAACAAATATGCGCACGACCAAAATGCTAAGCTTAGGAAGAGATGTCGTCCTTAATCCTATTGAGGATATTGAAACGTTACGTATCCCTATCGAGAATAGTTTTACAGATGCGTATTACCAACATGCTGGAGCCGTATTAGACATAGATGTTGATACAAACCGACAAGCACTCACGGAGTTTTTTGATAAGATAGAATAGAATATCTAACAAGTAAAACATAAAAAAGGCTGACTACCTAAGGGGCACTGAAAAAGGTGATTTTCGCTTTTTCCGTGCCCTCTTACTTAATTCCTTAACTATTGGAATTAAAGTAGTCCAGCCTTTTTTTATTCAGTATATTCTTTAAACACAAGCGTTGCGTTGTGTCCCCCAAAACCTAAAGAGTTACTTAAGACAGCTCGTACGTGCTGCTTACGCGCCTCATTTGGTACGTAATCTAAATCACAGTCAGGATCTGGATTCTCATAGTTAATCGTTGGAGGGATGATCCCTTCTTTTATTGCCTTAACTGACAAGATCGCTTCGACGGCCCCTGCAGCCCCTAATAAATGCCCTGTCATTGACTTTGTTGAGCTTATTGCTAATTTATAAGCATGATCACCAAAAACTGCTTTCGCTGCCATTGTTTCAAATTTATCATTATATGGAGTACTCGTACCATGAGCATTTAAATAATCAATATCTTCAGGTTTTAAGCCAGCATCTTCAATCGCTTGCTTCATAGCTCTAGCACCGCCTTCTCCCTCTGGTGCCGGTGCTGTTACGTGATGCGCATCTCCTGTTGCCCCGTAACCAACAATTTCAGCATAAATCGTAGCTCCACGCTTTTTCGCTGATTCTAAACTCTCAAGGATTAAAATCCCTGCTCCTTCTCCCATTACAAACCCATCACGCTTTGCATCAAACGGTCTTGAAGCAGTTTGAGGATCCTCGCTAGTGGACACAGCTTTTGCTGAACAGAAGCCAGCAACTGCCATATTCGTAATTGGCGCTTCTGATCCTCCTGTAATCATTACATCAGCATCTCCACGCTGAATGACTTTGAATGCATCGCCAATTGAATTCGTACCGGAAGCACAAGCTGTAACAGAACAAGAATTAATTCCTTTTGCTCCAGTTGTAATTGATACCTGTCCCGAAGCCATATCTGGGATCATCATTGGAACGAAAAATGGACTAACTCGCCGATGTCCTTTCTCTAAAAATTGACGGAAATTCTGTTCGTATGTCTCCATGCCACCAATTCCCGAACCAATCCAAACTCCAACCCGAGGAGCAATATCTTCTGTTATTTCTAAATTTGCATCTTTTAGTGCCATTAATGAAGAGGCAACAGCAAATTGTGTAAACCTGTCCATTTTACGAGCTTCTTTTTTGTCAATAAATTCAGCCGGATCAAAATCGCGAATTTCGGCTGCTACTTTCATTGGAAATTCTTCAGCTGGAACTCTTGTTAATGGACCGACTCCCGATTTCCCAGCTATTGCATTTTCCCAAGTATTTTCAACATTTAAACCGAGGGGCGTTACCGCACCCATCCCAGTGATTACAACACGTCTTTTTTCCAAAGTCATTCTCTCCTTTGCGTAATGGTTATCTTCCCCATCTAATTGCAACAGAGCCCCATACCAGACCAGCTCCAAACCCTACTAAAACAAGTAAATCTCCATCTTTAATCTTACCACTTCTTAACTCATCTACCATAGCCATAGGGATAGAGGCAGAAGATGTATTTCCATATTTATGAACTGTTTTAGACATCTTTTCTACTGGAAGATCTAATCGCTCTCTAGCCGCTTCCATTATACGAATATTTGCTTGATGTGGTACGAGAAAATCACAGTCCTCTTTGGTTAAACCTGCTTTCTCAAGCACTCGTAGTGATGAATCCCCCATTTGACGCACAGCAAATTTAAATACCTCACGGCCGTTCATTTGTAAATACTTACCTTGTTGATTAATATGCATGGCTCCAGTTCCATCAGCACCTAATTCAAAGGCTAAAATTCCTTTATCTTCAGAAACAGGCCCTAAAACTGCCGCACCCGCACCATCTCCAAATAAGACTGCAGTATTACGGTCAGTAAAATCTGTAATTTTTGATAATTTTTCCACACCAACAACAAGAATATTCTTATATGCACCTGTTTCTATAAATTGTTGTCCTGTTGCTAGTCCATATATAAATCCCGCACATGCTGCACTAATATCCATAGCAGCTGCCTTTTTTGCTCCTAGACGGTGTTGAATTAATGTAGATACCGTCGGAAAGGGCATGTCTGGCGTAACAGTTGCCACCAAAATTAAATCTATATCTTCAGCTGAAACTCCAGCATGTTCTAATGCATCCTTAGCTGCAAAGTAAGCCATATCCGAACTATCAACATCTTTAGGCGCAAAGCGTCTTTCTTCAATTCCTGTTCTCGTTCGAATCCATTCATCATTTGTATCTATTTTCTTTTCAAAATCAGCATTTGTGACAAGCTCTTCTCCAATGTAGCTTCCCATACCTAAAATTCCTGCTTTTGTCATCTTACTCAATCCCCTTTCGCGAAGCACACGACCTTTTGGGTTATTATTAGTACCTGATCCTAATTTTACAGTAAGAAAAGAAATATGTCTACAAGACGTTCATACAAAAGGCGGTTTTCCTTTTGGATGAACGTCGATGCAATGCGCGGAGCCGTTGCTATGTTTTAAGCCTAAAGGAGCGTTCTTCTCCTTTAGGCGCGCAACGTGCGGA